>JAOACU010000458.1 GCA_026417715.1 Anaerolineae bacterium
GAGACAGGGGGTAGCGTGGGAGCAAGTCGCGCGCACGCTGGATTGGATCAACTTGATGACGTACGATTTCGCAGGGTCGTGGAGCAGTACAACGGGGCATAACGCGCCACTCTACGCATCGGCATTCGCGAAAAGCGCGCAGACGTACAACGGAAACGCGGCGGTGCAAGCGTACCTCGCCGCAGGCGTGCCGTCGGAGAAAATCGTCTTTGGTGTGCCGTTCTACGGACGCGGGTGGAAAGAAGTAGCGAGCGCGAACAACGGCTTGTTCCAAAAGTTCAATGGTGTTCCGCAAGGCACGCGCGGTGGGGGCGCATTCGATTATCGCGATCTGAAGAAAAATTATCTGCCGACGTTCGCGCGTTTTTGGGACGACACCGCGCAGGTGCCCTGGCTTTACGACGCCACCACGCGCACGATGATCAGTTACGATGATCCCGAGTCGCTCGCGCGCAAAGTGGAGTACGTCGTGACGAACAAACTGGGCGGTGTGATGATTTGGGAAATCAGCACGGACGATGAGCAAGGTTCGCTCATCAACGCGCTAGCGACGCGATTACGCTAAGAGCATTAGCAAGGTGAGGTAGGGATAAAGAAGTACGCTCACAGATAGAAATACAAATCGCTTCAACGCATGGGCGACAAATAAACGAATGCGCGCGGCACGCATTCGTTTATTCGTTCAGGATTCGTTGAGGCAAATTTCTAAAAGCAAAACTGCAATATCTTACCGTCACAATTTGATGTCTTTGTTGGAGAGTGTCCATACCATACCTGTGGCTAATGTGTTGCTCGCGCATTGTTCTGCCAAAGCACAGCCAGAGCATCGAGCGTCACATACATCACTCAACGATTTGAGATAGCCGCGTCGCGCCAAATCCTCCAACATCATTTCGACGAGCACGGGTGTGGTGTCCAACGCGCGCGCGAGGTCTTCGACGCGCCAGGTGCCGCCTGCGCGCATCAATTCGAGTAATCGTTCAATCATTTCACCATCCCAGTAAACTCGCGAGCCAGTACACACCAATTCCGCCAGCGATGGCAATAAAGCCGAGCAACGCTGTGTTGAACAAGGTCCAACGCCAAGAGCCCGTTTCTTGGCGCATCGCGGCAAAGGTCGCGACGCAAGGAATGAAGAGCACTTGTACGGTCATAAAGGCGAGCGCGGTGGCTACCGAGAGCGTACCCGCTAGCGATTCCGCCAAGCCACTCTCGGCATCCGCACCAAAGAGGATGCCGAGCGTCGCGATCGAATTTTCTTTGGCGATGAAACTCGTCAACAGCGCGACGGTCAATCGCCAATCGAATCCCATCCATTGTCCCAAGGGTTCTAGCCATTTGCCCAACGTCGCGAGGAAACTCGTCTCGATGTCTCCGTGAGGCAGAGTGGACAACACCCACACCAGTATTGAGACGATCACAATCAACGTGCCCGCGCGGCGCACGAAGGCGAGACTGCGTTGCCACACCAACATTCCAATCGTGCGCCAATTGGGGATATGATACAGCGGCAATTCCATAATGAATGCCACGTGCTGTCCGCGAAATACCGTTTTGTTCAGCACGATGCCCACGACCGCGAGTGTGAACATCGCAACGAGGATCATTCCCCAGGAGACCAGCGTTGCCGCCGATCCGAAAAATGCCGGCGCGAGAAAAGCGATCACTGCCATTCGTGCGGTGCACGGAATGAGCGGCACCAAAAGAATCGTCAACAGACGCGCGGAAGGCGATTCGATGACGCGCGTGCCGAACACCGATGGAACGTTACAGCCGAATCCCAGAAAGAGCGGGAGAAACGATTTGCCGTGCAATCCCATCAAGTGCATCAAGCCGTCCATTACGTACGCGGCGCGCGCCATATAGCCCACATCTTCCAAGATGCCCAGCACCGCAAAGAAGATGATGAGGATGGGCAGAAAAGTGAGCACCAAACCTGCGCCACCGATGACACCATCTACGATGAGACCACTCAACCATTGTGGCGCCCACGCCAATTGACCGCCAATCCATTCGCCAAACGCTCCGACGATACCCTCTAGCCATTCTTGCAGCGGTGTTCCGAGTGTGAACGTCAACCAGAACACCGCACCCAAAATGGCGGCTTGGATGACCATACCCCCTGTCTCTTATACACATCTCC
>JAOACU010000459.1 GCA_026417715.1 Anaerolineae bacterium
GATCACTTCGTTCACCTGATAGCGCGCCTTGAGCCACGCGGGAATCACACCCCACAACGCACCGCCCACAAAGCCGACAGCAAACATTGCGGGCAACAATACTTCCGCCGGCAGATTCGGAAACGTCAACGCCACGCCCGTCGCACAGACCGCGCCGATGAGCAATTGTCCCTCCGCGCCGATGTTGTAGATGCCCGCGCGAAATGCCAACACCAAACCTACGCCACACAACAACAAGGGAATCGCTTTGACGACAGTTTCGGACAGTCCATACCAACTACCAAACGCGCCGCTAAAGATGCGTTGATATGCCAGCAGTGGATTTACACCCAGCACAAAAAAAATCAGCGCGATGACAACGAGTGCCATCACGAGTGCGATGATCGGTGCAAGCCATTCGAGCCAGCGCGGCACACCGAGACGGCGTTCGATGACGATTCTCATTCGCCCTCCTGACACGGTACACCCCGCCATCATCAAGCCGATTGTTTCCAACTGGGCGCGCGCGGCAGGCAGAATGCCCATCCATCGTCCCTCGAACATCACAGCGATGCGATCACTCAACGCCAAGATTTCCTCCAAATCTTCCGAGACCAACAAAATCGCGCGCCCTTGTTCGCGTTGCGCCAAGAGTAACTGCCAAATGTACTCGGTTGCGCCCACATCCAGACCACTTGTCGGATGCGCGGCGATGAGTAGCGCTGGCGCGTTAGCAATTTCGCGCGCCAAGAGCACGCGTTGCAAATTGCCGCCGGATAACAACTTGACCGGCGTCTCGCGACTGGGTGTCGCCACGCCGTACTGTGCGATGAGTTGATCGGCGTGCGCGCGGATTGCGGCGCGATCCAAAAGATGCCCGCGCGCAATCGGCGGTTGACGATAATTTTTCAGAATCAAATTCTCCGCCACACTCAAACCGGGCACCAGCGCGCTCATTCGTTCACCGGGAACATAGCCCATCCCTTGCTCGATGCGCGCGCGCGGCGAACAGTGTGTCACGTCTTGATCGCGAAGCAAAATCCGTCCGTGTGTGGCAGGACGCAAACCGACCAGCGCCTCGACGAGTTCGCGCTGACCATTCCCCGCCACACCGGCAATGCCAAGAATTTCGCCAGCGGCAACGTGGAAGGAAAGATCGCGCACAGCAGGCAAACCTTTGTCGTTGCACGCGTGCAAGTGCTCTACGCGTAGAACGATGTGATCGTGTTGCGTGGGATGCTTGTCCAGACGAAACAGCACTTCGCGTCCGACCATCAAGCGCGCCAGGGTGCGCGCATCGGTTGTTGCTGTTTCTTGGGTGGCGACGACGCGCCCTTGCCGCAACACCGTGACACGATGACTTGCGGCAGTGACTTCGTCCAATTTGTGTGTGATGAAAATGATGGTCTTGCCTTCTGACGCCATTTGCCGCAACAGACGCATCAGGTCTTGCGTCTCACGCGGCGTGAGCATCGAGGTCGGTTCGTCGAGAATCAAAATATCGGCGCCACGATACAGTGCCTTGAGGATTTCGACGCGTTGCTGTTCGCCCGCCGAAAGATGCCACACGTACGCCTGCGGATCGACGCGCAAGCCGTACGTTTGTGCCAACTGTTCGATTTGCTGACAAATCGCGCGAGTGGAGAAGATAAAATTTCCGGGCAAGCCGAGTACGATATTCTCGGCAACGGTATGCGTCGGCACCAGGCGAAAGTGTTGATGCACCATTCCGATTCCCAAGCGAATGGCATCGTGCGGCGAGCGAATCCTCACGCGTTGTCCCTTGATGTAGATTTCGCCGGCATCAGGTTGATAGATGCCGTACAGGATGTTCATCAAGGTCGTCTTGCCCGCGCCGTTCTCACCGAGCAAGGCGTGAATTTCGCCAGCGCGCGCTTCAAAGGTCACTCCATCGTTTGCCACCACGCCGGGGAATCGTTTGGTGATACCGCGCATCAAAACAGTGGGAGAGTTGGGAGGTTGCATAGTTTGATGGTTTGATAGTGCGTTAGTGAATATTCGCGCCACTAGTGCACCATTGCACTATGGCACTATTGCACTATTCAACTAACGCACTATCAACCAGACTACGGCTTGGAGCAACCGACCACGCCTTCGACGGACCAAACAATGTGCAAGAGTTCAACATAGTTG
>JAOACU010000460.1 GCA_026417715.1 Anaerolineae bacterium
GACCATCACCTCTACGCGGGCACCGCTGATGGCTTGTATCGTTGGCGCGAAACACACTGGATACGTATCGAGTCGTTTCCGCGCGTGACAGTGTACGCGCTCACCCGCGCGCGCGATGGCACCATCTACGCCACTACCGATGCGCGCGGCATCTACGCCAGTCGTGATGCGCAATCGTGGACGCGCGTGCCCGGTTTGGACGGTGAAATTCTTGCGAGTATCGCTGCACTCGATGCGCAAACGCTCATCGTCGGCACGAGTGGCAACGGCGCGTTCATCACGCGCGATCGCGGCGCGACGTGGCGCGCACTCGAACTATTTCGCGGCGATTACGTCACACTCATCGCCACCGACCCGCGCGACACGCGCGTGTATCTGCGTACACGTCGCGGTCTGTTTCGTTCGGACGATGCAGGCGCATCGTGGCAACGCGTGAGCGGTGGCATCGAGAACGCAATCGTCAACGCGCTCGTGTTCGATGTGCAGTCCGCGCGCGTGTACGCGGGTACGACGCAAGGTATCTTCGTCACGGAAGACGATGGCGCATCGTGGCAACGTCTTGTTGTGTTCGATTCGCCCGTCCTCGCGCTGATTCAGCTCGATGCGCAGACTTTACTCGCAGGCACACAGCGCGGTGTGTATCGTTCGCACGACGCGGGTCGCACGTGGGAGTCAGCCAACACGGGATTGGGCACACCTGAATTGCACGCGATTGTACAACATCCACACACGGGAACACTTTTCGTCGGTAGCGAGTACGGTTTGTATCGCGCATCGCCGGATGGCGATGTGTGGGAACGCATCGGTGACGATGTGTTGAACGTGCCAGTGTTGGCGATCGCGCTCGATGTCAACGATCCACAAACGATGTACGTCGGCACATATCGGCGCGGCGTTTTCATCAGTCGCGATGGCGGTCACACGTGGGAATCGGCTGGCGGTCTCTTTCGCGCACGATTGTCGCCCAAAGGATTGCTGACGAGTGCAGAGGGAATTTTTGCGCGCGTGCTGTTCGAGCGCATCTACAAATCGGACGATGCGGGCGAAACGTGGCGCGCTGTGTGGACAGGAATGCCATACGAAGCCGAAGTGCAAACGATAAGTGTCGCGCCCAGCGATGCGATGCGAATGTACGCGGGCACCAACATCGGCTTGTACTTTTCGCGCGATGCCGGCGAATCGTGGGAACGACGCGGCTTGGAGTCACTCACCGTGTTTGCGATTTGGATCGCGCCGCACGCTCCTCAATCACTCCTCGTCGGCGCGACCGATGGTTTGTATCACAGCAACGATGGTGGTGCCACGTGGACGCGCGGCACGTTGCATCACACGGTCACCGCGATCGTGCGTGACGCGCGCGGCAATTTCTACGCGGGCACCAAGTACGCCGGCGTGTGGACGAGTCGCGATGCCAAGACGTGGCAACGACTCGCCGGTCTCGATGACGCCCGCATCATCGCTCTGCACATTGACCACACACGCCATACGCTTTACGCAATCACGAATCACGGTTTATATCGAACACGCTTGAAATGACCACGCGCAAAATATTCGTGATGATAGGCGCGCTCGCGTTCATCTTCATCGCGTTGGTGATGAGCACGCGCGGGCGCGCGTTACCACTTGGCATTCACACCTTGCACGCTGACGATGCGTTGCTTCAGCACGCCAAGAACTTGGGCGCGCAGTATATCATCCAAGTTTTCGCGTGGAACGAAATCGAACCGACGCGCGGCGAGTATCACTGGGAGTACACCGATTGGCTGGTGCGCGCCGCCGAGTACTATGACCTTAAAATCATCGCGCGCCTCGACCGCACGCCACGTTGGGCAACATCGTTCATCAGCGAGTACAGCGCGCCGCCGAATCGGCTGGAGGACTATGGCGATTTCGTCGCGCGCGTCGCGACGCGCTATCGGGGACGCATCGCGGGTTACATCGTTTGGAACGAACCGAACCTTGCGCGCGAGTGGGGCTATTTGCCACCCGACCCTGCGGCGTACACGCGTTTATTGCAACACGCCGCCGCGCGTCTTCGCGCCGCTGACCCAAACGCGCGCATCGTTTGCGCGGGACTAGCACCGACCAACGAACACAGCGCGCAGGCATTGGACGATCGCGATTTTTTGCG
>JAOACU010000046.1 GCA_026417715.1 Anaerolineae bacterium
ATATTGACGGTCTCATCAAGACCTCAGGCGAAACGTTTTAACGTGTGCACATTTGGCACTTTCCGTATATGAACGCTGGATCGGCGACGCATCGTGAAGGTGTACGCAACGGCTATTTCGTTCGCAACCGTTTGGGCTTGCCGTACTATCAACGTATCTTTCACGGCATCGCCACAGTGATTGATTACACCAATCCACGCGCGTCAGCATGGCACGAAGAGATTGTCGCGCGTACGTTTCACCGACGCGGCATTCACGGCGTAATGACCGATTATGCCGAATCCATTCCACCTGATTCGATTTTCTACAACGGGCAAAGTGGTCTCGCGATGCGGAATGCGTATCCGGTGATGTATGTGCGCGCGATGCAACGCGCCGCGCAAAGCGTACTTGGCGACGATCACTTGTTGTATCCGCGCGCGGGGTATGCGGGCACACAACGATTCGTCGCCGCACAGTGGCCCGGCGATCAAGACACCGATTGGGACGATGGCGATGGTTTGCCAGCGGCGGTGCGCGCGCTCATCAACGCTTCGATTTGCGGTTTTCCCGTGCACGGCTCGGATGTTGGTGGCTGGTACGATTGGTTTGCGCCGATCACAACCAAAGAGTTGTACATTCGTTGGGCGGAGGTCGGTGCATACTCGCCGCTGATGCGCGCGCACGGTGGTCCCATCGGACGCAATCGCGAACCTTGGAAATTCGATGAAGAGACAGTGGAGATTTACCGCGCGCTTTCGGAAGAGCACGTCAAACTCTTTCCGTACTTTTACTCATTGGCAAAGCAAGCAACGCGCGACGGCACACCGATCATTCGTCATCCCGCGCTCATCTGGAGCGATTGCGCGGAATTGTACGACATCGAAGACGCGTGGTTGATTGGCGATGCGCTTTATGTTGCGCCAGCGATTCGGCAAGGGCAGACACAACGCGAGGTGATTTTGCCGCCGGGCGATTGGTGGGACGTGCGCGCGAATCGTGCCGTGCGCGGACTAGCGCGGATTGTCGTGGATGCTCCGTTGGGACGCACACCGATTTTCTTGCGACGCGGATTCATCGTGCCGCGCTTTGTGCGCGCGTTCGATACGTTGGCCGAAGGCCGAAGGACGGAGGCCGAAAGTATAGCGGTCAGCGGTCAGCGGTCAGCGGTCATTCCGCCGCCGCGTGTTGGCACGCTGGATGACGACATCGAAGCATGGTTGTATCCCGATCCGCACAAGCGCGCATCGTTCGAGTTGTTCGATGGGACGAAAATCATCGAAGGGGAACAGCCACACAATCGAAAAATCATCTGGAAAATTCTTAAATCATAAATCGAAAATCTGAAATCTGAAATTTAGGGAGGTTGAATGAAACACGCAATTCTGATGCACGAACCGAACGACGATGTGGGTGTCGCTGTTCGGGATTTGAAAGCGGGTGAAGAGGTTAGTGCGGTGACGCTTGAAGGGCAACCCGTCGGCACAGTGAAATTGGTGAACGATGTGCCACTGGGTCACAAGGTCGCGATGAAAGACATTCCGCAAGGCAAGGATGTCATCAAGTACAATCGCGTCATTGGCGTTGCCACGCAAGCCGCGCCGCGCGGCTCACATGTGCACACGCACAATCTCAAAACCAAGAGGTGGAAATAATGATTCGCGCACAAGACTTGAAACTGTTTGGCTATCGGCGTCCCGATGGACGCGTTGGCTCGCGCAATCACGTCCTCATCATTCCGGTTGACGATATTTCCAACGCGGCAGCCGAAGGTGTCGCGCATTTGATTCGCGGCACGATGGCACTGCCGCATCCGTACGGTCGCTTGCAATTCGGTGAAGACCTAGAGTTGACGTTCCGCACCCTCGCGGGACAAGGTCGCAATCCGAATTGCGCGGCGGCAGTCGTCATCGGCATCGAACCCAATTGGACGAATCGCATCGTCAAGGAAATCGAAAAGACCGGCAAACCAGTCGCTGGATTCAGCATCGAACGCGCGGGTGATCTCAAAACGATTGAAGCCGCGGCGCGTAAAGCGAAAGAATTTGTACAATATGCGACCGAGTTGAAACGCGAACCGTTCACCGTCAAAGACTTGGTAATGTCCACCAAGTGCGGCGAATCGGATACGACATCAGGGCTTGCCGCCAATCCGACGGTAGGGCGCGTGTTCGAGCGACTTGCGGACGCGGGCGCGAAACTCATCTTCGGCGAAACGACCGAAGTGACCGGTGGCGAAGACATCATCATGGAAAAATGTGTGACGCCCGAAGTTGCTGCTGCGTTCAAAGCCGCGTTCGACGATTATCAACGCCTCATCGAAAGTCAGGGTGTCTCACTGCTTGGTTCGCAACCGACTGAGGGCAACATTCGCGGCGGACTCACGACGATCGAAGAGAAAGCACTCGGCAACATTCAAAAAGCCGGGCGTTGTAAAATCGTTGACTTTTTGAAACCTGCCGAAGAGCCGCGCAAGCCGGGCTTGTCGTTTATGGATTCGTCGTCTGCGGCGGCGGAGATGGTGACGTTGTGTGCGGCGGCGGGCTCCATCGTGCACTTTTTCCCAACAGGGCAAGGCAACGTCATCGGCAATCCTGTGACTCCCGTCATCAAGTTGTGCGCCAATCCGCTCACCGTGCAAACGATGAGCGAACACATTGACGTTGATCTCACCGGCTTGTTGCGCATCGAAATCAATCTCGATCAAGCCGCTGACCTTGCAATGGAAATGCTCGAACGCACGATCAATGGACGACTCACCGCCGCCGAAACGTTGCGACACGATGAGTTTGTGTTGACGAAATTGTATCGTAGTGCGTAGTGAGTATTGCGTATTGCGTATCTCGTAACGGAATACGCAATACGCAATACTTTTTTTCAAGATATGCCCGAGTTTCAAGTTCCTTACGGCAAAACTTTCCTCCCCTTCACTCTCCCCGATTCACTCCACATTGAATACTTGAACCCGACACCGATTCCTCCACTTGCCGATCCTGCGCGTGCAATTGCCGACGCGCTCGATCATCCGCTTGGCGATTTTCGCTTCGAGGATTTTGCGCGCGCGCAATCTGTGGCGATTGCCATCAACGACAAGACGCGTCCTGTGCCGCTTCATCTACTCTTGCCGCCGCTGTTGCAAAAACTAGCGCGTCTCGGTATTCCCGATGCGGCGATCACATTGATAATCGGTGTGGGCACACACGCGCCGATGCCGCGCGAAGAGTTTGGCGCGGTCGTTCCCGCCGAAATTCTCGCGCGCTATCGCGTCATCAGTCATGATTGCGACGACGCGTCGCTCAACGTCTATCTTGGCACGACGCGGCGCGGCACGCGCGTCTTGTGTCATCGTGAGTACGCCAATGCCGATTTGCGCATCGCGATTGGTGACATCGAGCCGCATCAGTTTATGGGCTTTTCAGGCGGCGTGAAAAGCGCGGCGGTCGGTGTGACCGCGCGCGAAACGATCGCGCACAATCACGCCTTGATGATGGAGCCGAACGCGTATCAGGGTCGTTATGACGATAATCCCGCGCGCCAAGATTGCGAAGAAATCGGCAAGATTATCGGCGTGCATTGCGCGCTCAATTCGGTGATTGACGAGCACAAGCGCATCGTAGGTGTGTTTGCGGGCAATCCTGTCGCGGTGATGCGCGCAGGCGTGCCACTTGCGCTCGATGTGTATCGCGTGAACGTGACTGCACCTTTCGATGTGATGATCGTTTCGGCAGGCGGACATCCCAAAGACATCAACGTCTATCAAGCGCAAAAGGCGGTGGGACACGCGACGCCGGTGATGAAACGCGGTGGCACAATCGTTTGGGTAGCGGCGTGTCCTGAAGGCGCGGGGAGCAAGGTGTACGAAGAGTACGTGTCGCAGTTTTCATCGCACGAAGAGGTGTTGGAGCATTTCAAGCGCGCGCCGTTTGCGCTGGGCAAACACAAGGCGTGGCAAATCGCGCGCGATGCGACCCAAGTGCGTTTGCTGATGGTGACCGATTTGTCGCCCGAACTTGCGCGCAAGTTACTTTTGCCGCGCGTCGAATCGCTGGACGCCGCGCTGGAGATCGCGCTACGCGACTTGCCACGCGACGCGCGCGTGGGTATAATGCCGGTGGGGAATGTGACGGTGCCGGTGTTGACGACCACCGACAACTGACCGCCGACCGCCGCCGACTGACCGACGATATGAGAGAGGACGCAGTGGCATACAAATTTGAACGGCTTGAAGTCTGGCAACTGGCAATGGAGTATCTGGATTTGATCTATGCGATCGCAGACCGATTGCCGCGCTCGGAAGAATTCAATCTCAAGAGTCAGATCGTTCGTGCGGCAACAAGTATTCAACTCAACATTGCCGAAGGTTCTACCACCCAAAGCAATCCCGAACAAGCGCGTTTCATCGGCTTGGCGCTCCGCTCCCTGATCGAAACAGTGGCATGTCTGCATCAAATCCATCGCCGTAAATTTCTTGACGATCCAACACCGTTACGTGAAGCATACAGATTCAGTGAAAAACTGTTTGCCAAGTTGCAAGCATTTCGCAATGCGCTTGTTTCCGATCAAATCACTGCAGTACGAGAAGAGGCAGGAGTCTATGAAACAAATCCTTACACACCATTCTGATGCGCGCAACGACGGCGGTCAGCGGTCAGCGGTCGGCGGTCATTTCATTCGCAACTCCCACCTTGACGGTAACGCATTCTCCTGGCGCGCGGGTGACATCGGCGCCCTACTCGTTCACGGTTTTACTGCGACGACTGCCGAAGTGCGTTTGCTTGGCGAGTATTTGCACGCGCGCGGTTACACCGTTTCTGCACCACTTCTCCCCGGACACGGTACATCACCCGATGAAATGAATCGTTGCACGTGGCGCGATTGGGCGCGCGCCGTCGAGGACGCGTACGCGCAATTGACCGAGCAATGTGCACGCGTCTTTGTGTGTGGCGAATCAATGGGCGCGCTCCTCACACTCTACCTCGCCAGTGAACACCCTGAAATTGTCGGACTGGTGTGTTACGCGCCCGCGCTCATCACCGCGCGAATGTGGCAAGCGCGGCTCTTTGCGCCGTTCGTTCCGTACGTCAAGAAACCGGTGCGCGCACCATCGGACGCGGACGCGCGCTGGAAGGGTTACACGGTCAACCCACTGCGCGCCGTCGTGCAGTTGAACGAGTTACAGCGCGAGGTGCGTCGTCGTTTGCCGCGCATCCAACAACCGATACTCGTCATTCAAGGGCGATTGGATCAGGCGATTGATCCGCGCAGTGGCGCAGTGCTTCTCGATGCGATTGGCTCGCGCGACAAGGAATTGCGCTGGCTCGAACATTCGACGCATTGTGTCATCCTTGATCGCGAGTGGGAACGCGCGGCAGAGTGGACGTACGAGTTTATGCAACGGTTAATAACCAAAGGTGTTGATTCAAGTGAAACACTCGGAGAATAGTGTCACGCTGAGCGAAGCGTCTCACAAAGTTGTTTGAGAGATTCTTCGCTCCTTTCAGTCGCTCAGAATGACAACTAACACCAATGGTTAACAGCGGCGCGATGAGTGACATTCCCTTGCTTGTGCTTGTGAATGACGATGGCATTCGCTCGCCGGGTTTGCGTGCGCTCGCGCGCGCGTTGATGGGATTGGGTGAACTCCTCATCGTCGCGCCGCGCGATCAGCAAACTTCGACAGGACGCGCGTTTCTAGGTGGCGGTGTCGCCGAGCCGATGGATTTTCGCGTGGAGGGCAAACGCGTGCGCGCGTTCGCAGTCGCTGCATCGCCGGCATTGGTAGTACGCTACGCTGTGCTGATTTGCGCCGAGCGTCGTCCGGCGCTGGTCGTGTCGGGCATCAACTATGGTGAGAATGTCGGCAGTGGCATCACGATTTCGGGTACGGTGGGCGCGGCGATGGAGGCGGCAAGTATGGATTTGCCGGCGCTCGCGGTCTCGCTTGTCGTTCCCGTCGAATATCACTATTCGTACAGCGACAAGGTAGATTTCACCGTTGCCGCGCACTTTGCGCGTAAATTTGCCCAGCGCATTTTGGAACGTGGTATGCCGCGCGGCGCAGATGTGATCAACGTCAATGTGCCCCAAAACGCGCGTACGACGACATCTTGGCGCTGGACGCGTGTTTCGCGTTACAATTACTATCGTTCGATTATCACGCAAACGTCGCAGGGCAAAGTGTTGGAGACGTACGAATGGTGCTTGGAACCGGCGCCTGAACCCGATTCGGATGTGCGCGCAGTGATGGTGGATCACGTCGTTTCGGTTTCGCCGTTGACGTTGGATTTGACCGCGCGCGTCTCGGCGCGCGAAAAAGCGCGATGGGCGAAATGACGGAGGACGGGAGACGAACGCAGTGAATTTTCGATTTTAGATTTGTGATTTTCGATTGAGCCAAATCGAAAATCGGCAATCGAAAATCTAAAATTACAAGGGGAGGGGTGAAATGGATTACGGCAAAATCGTGGCACGTGCGTTCGAGATCACGCGTAAACACCGCGCATTGTGGCTGTTTGGAATTTTGCTCGCGCTGTTTGGCGGCGGTGGTGGAGGAGGTAGTGGTAATTTTAACATTCCAAGTGGCGGTGACAATTTTCCAAGACTTCCCACGCTGTCGTCGGAAGTTTGGCAAATCATCACGATTCTCATCATCGCGCTCGTCTGTTTTGCTGTGATTTGGCTGGTGCTTTCGATTATCTTGCGTTTTGTCAGCCGCGCCGCACTCATCGGTTTGGTGCAAGAGTTGGAGGCGGAACAAAAAGCACCGACTGTTGGGCGCGGCTTTAGCATCGGCGCAGAACACTTTTGGCGCTTGCTCGGTATCGCGCTGGTCATCAACATTCCACTTGCCATCATCTCGCTCGTGATCGTCATCATCGCTCTGTTACCTTTGTTGATGGCGATTGCCCCGCTCATTTCCGCTGGACGTAGCGCGCCCAGCGAGTTGATTGCGGTCGCGTTATCGGGTGGTGCTATCTCGATTCTATTGATTTGTTGTGCCGCGCTCTTTTTGTTCGCGTTGAATCTGGTGATTGTGCCATTTTACCAATTCATCACGCGCGCGTGCGTCATCCAAAAACTCGGCGTGATGGATTCGATTCGCGCGGGGTATCACATCGTGCGCGCAAATTTGGGCAAGGTCGCGGTGTTATACATTCTCGCGATTGGCATCAGCATCGGCTTTGGGATTGTGATTCTGATAGTGACGTTGCTGTTCTTTGCGATCATTGCAGGAGTAGGATTTGCCGTGTATGCAGTAGTGCAGTCGGAGATGCCTGCGCTCATCGTTGCAGGGATCGTTGCGATTCCCGTCATACTTGTTTTGATTTTCGTTAGTGGTTTGTATGCCACGTTTGAATCCACGTATTGGACGTTAGGGTATCGTGCGGTGACGACGACGGAATAGAAATTGTAGGGGTACAGGTAGGGGCGCAATTCAATTGCGCCCCTACCATTGTTTTGTAACCTTTCACGTCGTTCCACGTAGATTACAGTGAGAGGACATTGTGGACGAGACGTTGCTCATCGCACGCGCGCAACAAGGTGATCATCGCGCGTTTGCGCAACTGGTCGAAAAGTATCAAACACCAGTGTACAACTTGGCGTATCGAATGCTGGGCAATCTCAACGATGCGGAGGACGCCGCGCAGGAAACGTTTGTGCGCGCGTACACGCGCTTGAACACTTTTCGCCGCGAGCACAAGTTCGTCACGTGGTTACTTTCGATCTGCGCGCACCATTGCATTGATCGCACGCGACGGCACAAATGGTTGTGGCTCTCGCTCGAAGAGGAAGGTTTCGCTGAATCACTGATGAGCGATTCACTCGAACCCGATGCACAAGTGTTGCGCGCAGAGAGGGCGCGTGAGGTCGCTGAGGCGTTGCAACATCTTGCGCCACCGTATCGCTTGGTCATCGTGCTCAAGTACTGGTACGATCAGTCGGTTGAAGAGATCGCGCAGACGACTGGCGATTCGGTGAGTGCGGTCAAGGTGAAATTGCATCGGGCGCGACAGATGCTTGCGCGCGCGCTGACCGCCGACTGCCGACCACCGACCGCCGAACTTGCGGCGGTCAGCGGTCGGTCGTCAGTGGTCGGCGAAGGAGTAAGGTTGTGATGCAAGACCAACAGCAATTTGTAATGGTGACGCCCGCGCCGGGCTTTACCACGCGCGGGATGACGCGCATCCTTGAGAACGAAGAGCGGCGCGCGCGGCGACGAGCTTTGCTCGGCGCGCTCGTGCTTGGCGGCGGTGGCGGAGTGTTTGTGGGATTCGGCGCGTGGCAACTCGGTGTACTCGGGTGGCAAGTGCTGACGCGTCCGCAGGTGCTCGTGGCTCTGGTAGATGGCTCTTGTCTGGTGGCGACTTGGCTTGCGGTGTTTCTGAACGCCGTATGGATCACCATCCACGCGCTTGCCACAATTCTCGATCCAACGCGTTTGCTCCTGATGACGCTCATCGTTTGTGGTTTGGTCGTGCTTTGGGCGCGTGTGATGGCAAACGTCTTCCACTTGTCCTCAAACTACGTGGGAGGTTGATCGAAATGAAACGTTGGTTGGTCATTGGCTTTGCTTTGCTGGGGCTGGTCTTTGCCGCGCCAACGGCATCGGCGGACGGACCGCGTCCGCGCGCGTGCTTTGGTGGTAACTTGGTGCTTGCGGCTGAGGAAACAGCGGAGAATGTTGCGCTGTTTGGATGCCACCTGGAGATGAAAAACGGCGCGCGCGTGTTGCGCGATCTGGTCTCGTTTGGTGGGAATGTAACGTTGGCAGAAGGCGCGCGCATCGGTGGAGATGTGGCGGTGTTTGGGGGGCACCTGCGTAGCGCTGGAAGAATTGATGGAGATGTCGCAGTGTTTGGTGGTAACGTCACACTCGAATCCACCGCGATGCTTGATGGTGATTTGGCGATCTTTGGGGGAGTACTCAATCAAAAGGAAGGCGCGGTGGTGCGTGGACGTGTCGAACGTAGCACAGAAACGTCATGGAATTCACCGCTTGCGATGTTTATCCCGTTCCGCAATGGTATGGATTGGTTTGGCGCGTTCGTCGGTTGGATCGTGCGAGGGTTGGTGTACACGCTCGCGCTTGGAGCATTAGGCGCGTTGATCCTTGTGTTTCTGCCCACGCAGTTGAATCAAGTGGCGAGCGTTGCCGAAAAATCTGCCTTACCAAGTATTGGAGTGGGTTGTCTCGCGTGGCTAGTCGTGCCGCCGCTGATCATTCTCTTTGCCATCACTTGTCTGGGCATTCCACTTTCGCTCGTGCTGGGCATCGTGTTCGTCGCCGCGATGGTGTTGGGGTGGGTGGCTATCAGTTTGATCGTGGGTGATCGGTTGTTGGACGCGTTGAAGGTGAAGAACCTTGTGCCTTTGCTGGCGATGTTCGTTGGCTTGATTGCGTTGTGGCTTGTCACGTCACTCCCAGTACTCGGTACGTTGATTTGGCTATTCCTCACCGCGTTGGCGTTGGGCGCGGTCGCGCTCACGCGCTTTGGTACGCGCGCGTATCCACAGCCCCTACCTACGTCAACGATACCAACTGTTATGCCCACAGCACCACCGCCAGCCAGCGATGACGGTGTGAATATCTAGTCCCAGCCCCAAAGGATCCCAGCGATCCTTTGGGGCTTTACTGTCCCACCGTCCTACTGTCTCACTGCCATACTGTTTCACTGTCCTACTGCCCACTGTTACTTGAGATACGCGAGTGCCTCGCCAGTTTCATCGTTCATTACGATATGCAAAAATCGTCCTTGCGTACACGCGGGCACATGAATCACTTGGACGTATTCAGCGTACTCAGCATCTTGTGGCAAAAGATCGGCAAGGACGTTGGGCGCGTTCTCGAAAAATGCACGATTGAAGATCGTGTCGCGCTCGCTGGGGAACAAGGGCAAGGGATAGATGCGTGCTTCGACGAGGTCTTGGAAAAAGTGTGTGCCGTACGAAACCGCCGACGCGCTTTCGCTGCGCGGCATAGCAATTTCCACTAGCACGCGCGTGTTGTTAATGTCGGCATACGAGACTGGTAGTCCAAGTTCGGGGTTGACACTCCCCCAGCGTCCGGGTCCCATCAGGATAAACGTCTTGCCCTCCAAGCGTTTATTCAAGCGTCCAACGATGCGCGCCAATTCGAGTTTGGTGGTGGGGTCAGCCAGATCGCGATATTTTTCTGGACTGATGTACACCACGTACTCGATTCCCGCGACGACACCGGCTTGGACTAGACCACGCACGAAGAAAATCTTGTCGGCGGGACGGATGTCTTTGGGTATCACAATCGCCTGAGTGGACTCGTACTGTACGTGTGGACGACATTGCAAGAGGTGAACAACGATACGCGGAGAAAAGCCGTCGCGCGGGAGAATATCGGCGGTGAACTCGATGTCCACAGGAAAACTGTATGTCTTCTCCAAGCGTTGCAGAATTTTCTTCATCGTCGCGGCGAACGACGTTTTGGTCAGCACACCGTCCATCGTCAGCACCAGTTTATCTTTGGAGACTAGGCGCGGATCGGTGAAGAGCGGTTGCAGAAAATCGTCTTTGTCTTCGGAGACCAAATAAGGCAGCGCAGGATCGTCGTACGACAGAACGCCGGTAATTGGTCGTGTGGCAAACTGGTTTTCTTCCAAGTCAATCACATCCACGAAACGTTGCGAGTGTCGGCGAATCTCGTGTGCCGTAGTTTCAGGACGCAAGTGCGGATGGCTGAGTGCAACGAGGCGCGGAAAATCATTGTCCACGTGTTCCACCGCGCGCGTACCCAAGCCCCACACGAGTCGCAAAAAACCATCCTCACGCCGAATCTTGGGATTCCAGCGGAACGGATTGCGGCTATAGCCCACACCCGCAAGGGTGGGATACAAGTATCGTCCATGTTGATTGCCTTGCACCAGTTGAATCAAAATCGCCATTCGCTCATCGTAATCCACCAAGCCCATTCGTTGACGATAGATGAGCGCATCGGGGCTGAGCACACTCGCGTAGATGCGTTTGATCGCGGTCGCGAGGGCTTCTAAATTCTCTTCGATGCTCCGTTGATTCGGCAAGAAGAAACTTTCGTACTTGCCCGCAAACGAAGTGCCGAATGAATCTTCGAGCAGACTCGATGAACGGACGATGAGCGCGCAGTTACCGATTTCGGCGAGCAAGAGATAGAGCCGATTCATCAGTTCGTCGGGGAGTTTGGCATCCAAGTACGCTTGCATAATGCCGGGATACTCGGCTTCGATTGCCTCGCGCGGTTTGTATTTTTGATCCACCGAGAAGAGCAAGCCGTTTTGAATATTGAATTCGTAAAGTCCGTTTGCGCCGATGTAGTACGATTCGGGGATGACAATGTCTTTGGGATCAATCCCCTCTTCTGCCGCATGCGCCTGTAGAATTTTCCACGCGAGGAGCATCCCCGCCGCTTTGCCTCCGATTTTCCCTTCACCGATGCGACGTTTGCGAATCTCCACAATGTCTTTGACGGTAAAATATTCTTTGGCGACGCGCACGAACGCGAGTTGATCGCTGACGATGGCTTTGAGGAGGACGACGAGCATCTCGCGATAGTGATGTTCTACCTCACGCCGTTCTTCGGGCGGTAATTTTTCGTACTGTTCGCCTTGCTCGATGACCATCGCAATCGGCGCGAGTTCGGGATGAAACGTGAGGATCACTTTTTGGTTGGGGTTGCGTTGCGCAATGACCGATTGCACAATGTTCTTGAACAAATCGTGGGGCAAGTTGTAGGCAAAGTAAAAATCGGTCAACGTATCGCGCATCTGCTGCAAACGCCGCTCCCATACCTCTGCCGGTTCTTGGGTCAGCGGATCGGTCAAGCCCTCCAGTTCTTGTGAGCGTTGCGCTTTGGCGCGCGCTTCTGCCTCGAAATTCTCGCGCGTGATGATGCCGCGCGCGAACAGTTCTTCGCGCATTCGCGCGCGAATCGTCGGCGCGAGGATGGGATATTGACTCAGTTCGAGAAACAAGGTCAGGATTTTGGATTTGATCGGCGGTTCAATTGCCATAACGATTCTCTCCGTCCTCTACGCGCGTCACGCGTACCTGCTCGATTTTGGGTCCGTTCATCTGCGTAACAGTCCACCTTAGATTGCCCAATGCCAGTTGCTCGCCTTCTTTGGGAATGTGACGCAAGTGGTGCAATAGGTAGCCAGCAATCGTCGAGTACTCGTCACTTTCGGGTAGCCCCAAGTGCAATTGTTCGTTTGCCTCTTCGACGCGCATTTGTGCGTCAATTTGGAGGGTGTGCGTATCAATCGGTTGCACGAGCGGTGGCTCGTGCGCAAATTCATCTTGCACGCTTCCCACGATTTCTTCGATCAGTTCTTCGAGGGTGATCATTCCCGCTGTGCCGCCAAATTCATCAATCACGATGGCGAGTTGAATTTTTTGCGCTTGCATCTCCGCAAACAGCGCGCCGATGTGTTTCGTTTCGGGGATAAAGTAAGCCGGACGCGCAAACGCGCTGACCTGATGTTCCAACGCGCGCGCGCCTTGCGCTGCCATCGCACGCAACACATCCTTGATCGCGATAAAACCGATGATGTTGTCAACGCTTCCAGCATAAATCGGAAAGCGCGAGTGGCTGTTGGCGCTGAACGTTTGCAAAAACTCGGCGATCGTGGTATGCTCTTCGACGGCAATCATATCGGGACGCGGAATCATCACCTCGCGCGCAACCTTGTCGCTAAATTCAAAGACGTTGTGAAGCATTTCTCTTTCGCGCGGTTCTAGTTCACCGCGTTGTTGTGTATCGCTGATGAGTTGTTTGAGTTCATCCACCGTGTAAATCGTTTGATGCGCGCCGAGCGGTTGAATCCCCACGAGTTGCACCACCGCACTGGTCGCCGCATCGAGCGCGACGACGAAGGGACGCAAGAGCGCGTCGCACCACGCGACCAGGCGCGCGGAGAGAATCGCAAAACGCTCAGCGGTTTGAATCGCGACGATCTTGGGGGCTTGTTCGCCCAAGACGATGTGTAACGCCGTGATGCTCGCAAACGCAACAATCAAGCCGATGCCTTGCGCCAGCGCGTTGCTCCACACGCCGGGAATGAACGCAAGCGCGTGATGAATCACCTGCTCGGCAACACTTTCGCCCACCCAACCGAGTCCCAGACTTGCCATCGTGATTCCGATTTGCGAGACGGCAAGCAAACGATCCGTATCGCCCAACAAGCGATTGGCAAGCGCGGCATTCACATCGCCATCCGCCGCCAGTTGCGCGAGGCGCGGACGCGACGCGGTGACATACGCAAATTCGACCGAGACGAAAAAGCCATTGGCAAAGAGTAAAAACGCGACTGCCAAGATTTGCACAAGTAGCGGCACAAGTTCTGCATCCATAAAAACTCCTTGCGATAATTATAGCACAGATAGGTCAATGAGCCAATGAACCAATGAGCCAAAAGACAAAGGACGGAAGACGAAGGACGAAAGACGGAAGACGGAGGGCAGGAGGCAGTAGACAGGAGACGGTCGGTGGTTTCCTGCCACCTGCCTCCCGCCTACTGC
>JAOACU010000461.1 GCA_026417715.1 Anaerolineae bacterium
TTCTTTACAATCTGCAATCTACAATCTAAAATCTGAAATCACGCTGCCCACGCGCCCAAGCCGGCTGTGTCGCGCAGCATAATTTGCTCGTCGCGATAGTTGACCAATTGAATCGCCGTGGCGGGACATTCCCCCGTGCACGTGCCGCACCCTTGACACTTGGCAGGGTCAATCCATGCCGCGCCTTTGATACCTCCGTTGCCAATCGCATTCGGATCAATTTGCGGAATGAGGAACGGACACGTGCGCGTGCACGTCAAACATCCGACACACTTGGATTGATCCACCTGCGCGACCACGCCACCGATGTACAACGGGTCTTGCGACAAAATCGTCACCGCGCGACCTGCCGCCGCCAGCGCGTGCGCAATCGTTTCCTCGATGAACTTGGGATAGTGTGCCATCCCCGCAACAAAGATGCCTTCTTCCATAAAGTCCATCGGACGCATTTTCAGATGCGCTTCCATAAAGAACCCTTCAGACGAAAGTGGCACGCGCAACACCTCTGCTAGTTTCTGCGTACCAACCGATGGGGTGACTTGCGTGCTGATGACGAGCAAATCGGGACGCAAAGTGAGTTCTTCTTTCAACGCAGGTTCGTGCACACGCACTTGGAGTGACGTGAATGTCGTATCGCCCAATGGCAGCGCGCCCCATTCGAGCATCTGCCCGCGCTCGTCGTGCAAGGTCACGCGTGGAGGTGTTTCGTCCGTGTAGCGCACAAACAGCACGCCGCGTCGACGCGCTTCGGTGTAGTATTGTTCGCGAAAACCGTACGTGATGATGTCTTTGTAGAGCACGACGATGTGGCAGTTTGGATTCAACATCTTGATACGCGTCGCGTTCTTCATCGTGTTGGTGCAACAGACGCGCGAACAATAATCGGGACGACCGGGTTCACGCACACATTGGATAAAGACGACTTGCTTGAGCGCGGTCACTTGTTCCGGCGCGTGCACGATCATCTCTTCCAACTGTTGTTGCGAGACGACGCGCGGGTCTTGTCCCAGCATATACACATTGCCGCGATACTCTTGCCCACCTGTCGCGACAATCGTCGTGCCGTGTTCGATGATCGAACGCATCGGCTTGGCGCCTTTGACTTGCGTTTCCAGAATCGAACGGAACGCGCCGACGTGTCCGCGATGCTCGACGACTTGCGTGCGCGTGAACACGCGAATTCGATCGTGCCCGACGACACGGTTGACCAAATCGCGCAACAAACGTTGTGGGTTGCCACCTTCGGCGGTAAAGTGGATGTTATGCAAATTGCCACCCAAGTTCTCTTCGCGTTCGACGAGCACCACTTCGTAACCCGCATCGGCAACCGCCAGCGCGGCGGTCATCCCTGCAACGCCACCACCAATGACGAGCGTGCGCGGAATCGGCTTGATGCCGGTTTTGTACACGGGCGCAAGTTTGACCGCGCGCGCAGTCGCCACGCGCACCAATTCTTGTGCCTTGCGCGTCGCGCCCGCAGGATCGTGCCGATGCGCCCACGCGCACCCCTCACGAATGTTTGCCATCTCCAAAAGATTGGCGTTCAAGCGCGCTTGGCGAATCACACGTTGGAACAACGATTCGTGCGTACGATGCGAACACGCGGCAACGACCACGCGATTGATGCCGTGCTCTTCGATCGCGTGCCGAATGCGCGCTTGCCCTTCGGGCATACACAGGTAGGAAACCTGTTCAGTGTGCGTGACATTCGGCAGTTTATCGGCATACGCCACGAGCGCGTCCGTGTTGACCACCTGCGAAATCGCATCGCCACACGCACACACGAACACGCCGACGCGCGGTGACTCGCTGGTCACGTCACGTTCAGGTGGAAATTCGTTGCGCCGCGCGATGAACGGATACTCGCGGCTACTCGGCGCGCGACTGATCTTGGTCGAGAGCAACCGCATCACTTCGGCAGCGGCGCCACTCGCGTCAATGATACTTTCGGCAATCTCTTTGGGCGATTGGAACGCGCCACAGACAAACACGCCGGGCTTGCTCGTTTGCAATGGTGAAAATTTATCCGTTTCGCAAAAGCCGTATGCGTTCAACGCGATGCCGAGTCGTTTGGCAACCGCTGTCGCTTGCGCGGGTGGTTCCATTCCCACCGCTAGGAC
>JAOACU010000462.1 GCA_026417715.1 Anaerolineae bacterium
GGTGTAATCGCGCCGTACAACGACCACGCGACAAAAGCGACGTAGAAGACGCCAATGACGATAGCGAGTTTGCCAGTGAATTCGCGCATTGCCTCCTCCCAGATGAATGCTACGATGATCTATCATTTTGATTATACTCATATTGCAAAAATAAATCAAATCACCCTGAAAAGTCAGATAGCCCCGACCTGACGCAAATGTGCTATTTGTTCAGGGGTGTATCCTAAAATTCCTCGCAAGACCGTCTCGGTATCTTCACCTAAAAGTGGGGGTGCCTCGACAATAGTAGCAGGGGTACGGGAAAGTTTGTAAGGCACGCCAACCAGTTTTACACTGCCCGCCGTCGGATGAGGAATCTCTACTACCATTTGCCGATGCAATACTTGTGGATCGCTGAAGACTCGATCCAAAGTATTAATCGGTCCACACGGAAGACCTTCCGCTTGCATCAGAGCAAGCCACTCGTCAGCAGTACGCGTGGCAAAGAGTTCTTGCAAAAGAGGAATCAGCACAGCCCGATGCTGCACGCGCGCTGGGTTAGTGGCAAAACGTGGATCACTTGCCCATTCTTCGTGACCAACTAACTGGCAAAAACGTTGCCACTGTCTATCAGCACCAATGCCCACAGCGATCCAACGATCACGACACCTGAAGGTTTCGTATGGCACGATATTAGGATGCGCATTACCGTAACGTTTGGGTGGTTGACCTGAGACCAAATAGTTGCTGGCTACATTCGCCAACCAAGCGACCTGCGAGTCCAACAAAGCCACATCAATAAATTGTCCTTGACCACTGTGCTCCCGTTCGTAAAGTGCGACAAGAGTGGCGATACCCGCAAACAGACCAGCCGTAATATCTACAATGGCTACACCCACTTTCATTGGCGCGCCCTCGGGTTCGCCAGTGATGCTCATGATACCTCCCTCCGCCTGAATGATGAAATCATAGCCAGGACGATCTTTGTACGGTCCACTTTGCCCATAGCCGGTGATGGCACAGTAGATTAGACGAGGATTGATCGCTTGCAGTTGCTCATAACCCAAGTTCCATTTTTCCATCGTACCCGTACGAAAGTTTTCCACCAAGACATCGCTAATTTTGATCAAATCGAGAAGCACCTGTCTGGCTTCGGGCATCTTTAAATTCAATGTGATACTTTTCTTATTACGATTTACAGCCAGATAGTACGCGCTTTCTCCACCAACAAAAGGCGGTCCCCACTGTCGTGTATCATCTCCTTCGGGTGATTCAACCTTGATGATCTCTGCCCCTAGATCACCCAACATCATCGTGAGGTAAGGACCAGCCAGAACGCGCGAAAGGTCGAGAACGCGAATGCCTTCTAAAGGACGAACCATACCATTCTCTCCCAAAGTAGCATGGAATACTGGCACAATATCGGATGTTCCGCACTGATTATTTTGATCAGTCTCCGCTCCCCCTGCCCCTCTCTCTTCAGGAGCGAACAGGGCGCTTTGAGCGTCATAAACATATGCCCGACGAGGCGATCTACATCATACCCTTTGTGCGCAATGGGACCGGGAAAATACGGACCGAAGAAAATGTAGAGAAGGACGATAATCAACACGATGGTGAAGGTGTTGCCCACCACGCGGCATGAGAGTTCGATCAACAACACGATCGCGGCGAGACCAAAGAACAAATCGGGAGGATCGGGAAGCGTGGAACGACGAATGAATGTATCGAGATCAACCAGCGCATACGCAATCGCCAAGACACCGAGAAGCGCCAACGCGAGATCGAGCCAGCGCGTCCAACGATCATACTTGGAGAGGGGATAGGACAAGAAAGCGAGGACATAAATAAAGCCGAGGTGAACCATACGAAACTGATACGTTTCGACAGGTGTAATCGCGCCGTACAACGACCACGCGACAAACGCGACGTAGATGACGCCAATGACAATAGCGAATTTGCCGGTGAATTCGCGCGTTGCCTCCTCCCAGATGCATACTACGATGCTCTATCATTTTGATTGTACTCACATTGCAAGAACAAATCAAATCGCTCTTTATTGGAACCCACGGCTGGTGCAAAGTTGGTTGTTGGCGACTCAAAGTCGCCGCGACGACTACCCGAAGCCGACCGCC
>JAOACU010000463.1 GCA_026417715.1 Anaerolineae bacterium
TTCAAGCCCTGACTGGTTGCGTGGATGCAGTGCACACTGCCGAGATGGAAATGGGCGATACGATTGTGGTGTTCGGTCAAGGCGCGATGGGGCTGGGTGTGCTCCAAGTCGCCAAGGCGTGTGGCGCCGGTCTGGCGATCACCGTTGATGTACGTGACGATATTCTGGCGCTCTCCAAACAACTCGGCGCCGATGTCACGATTAACGCCAAAGTGGAAGACCCCGTGAAACGTATCTTGGAATTGACGCAAGGCAAAGGTGCCGATGTGGTGTTCGAGTCCGCAGGAGGCAGTGCCAAGCAGGGGTTAGCAGGTGCAACAACTTTGAAGCAAGCCTTCAAAGTGACCCGCGATGTGGGGAAGGTAGTCCAAGTGGCGATGTTCGACGGCGTGGTGGATTTGGATTTGAATCAACTGCGCGCACAAGCAATCAAGTACCTATTCCCCGCGCCAACGAATCGCAAATTGATGGAATATTCCGTGCAACTCGTCGCGACCAAACAAGTCAAACTCGAACCGACGATCACGCACGTCTTGCACGGTTTGGACAAATTGTTGGAGGCGTTTGAAATCACTGCCAACAAAGGCAAATACAAAGCAATCAATCCTGCGCAAATAGTCTTGTAGTCGTTTGATTGTTTAGAAAAGAAGAAAGACCAAAAGGCATCGTTCGTTCACCGCGTCCGCTGCCAACGAAAGCGTGAAGGAACGATGAGCATACGCCGAGTCCCGTAGGCGCGTTTGTGCGTCTCGTGGACTTCCTTTTGGTCTTTCAATTGAATTTTATCATCACTCGGTACGTCTGTCAAAAAACCAATCAAATCGCGGGAGAAACCGATTGAAGGTTCAAGCCGAGGTCGCGCGCGATCGCGTCTGTTGTCGCGCGTAATGCTGGTCCCAGTTCCAACATTCGCTCCAGCGTCATTCGATAGGTGGGACCAACGACAGCAATCACCGCGACGGGATATTGACGCGCATCCAGAATCGGCGCAGCAACGGCGTTGATACCAATTTCGTACTCCTGCTCCGAGACCGCAAAACCGCGTTCCCGCGTGATGCGCAGTTGCTCCATTATCGTCGCAACATCTGTGACGGTGTATTCTGTGTACTTACGCCGACCGGTTTTGAGCAGTTCCTTAACTTTTGATTCGGGCAAGAACGCGAGAATGGCTTTGCCCGTTGCTGTGCAAAAAAGTGGCAAACGCTGACCGGGCGCCGATGAAATCTTGACGCGTTGAGGACTTTCAATCACCTGAAGATACAAGACCGAGTTACCATCCAAAATTCCCAAATCTACCGTCTCACGAAACTCTGCCACAAGACGTTGCATATACGGTACAACTTCGCGATGAAGATTGCTATTCTCCAATACCGAAAAACCCAATTCGAGCAGTTTCCATCCTAGTCGGTACGAACCATTTTCTTCGATGCGTTGCACAAAACGTTTACGTTCTAGAGTCGCGAGCAAACGATGGACTGTACTCTTGGGTAGCCGAACGCGTTCGGCAATTTGAGTGAGCGTCAACGTCGGTTCATTACGATTAAAGCACGACAAAATATCGAGTGCGCGATCTACAGAGCGCGTAGACGATTGATGCACGTTCCCTTCTCCTTGTTCGATTTTCAACTTGATTTTAGCACGCGGCACTAGGATTGTCAATCAGAAAACGCGTTTGGGCGAAAGGAGGTGATTGCCTAGAGCCGATTGATCAACTTGTTCTCCACTTTCGTTTCAGTCAACAACCAGGGCAGATGCGCGCGCAGCCCAAGTTTGATGAGAAAAATCCCAAAGGAGGGACAATGAAACGCTCACTCTTGTTTGTGTGCTTCGTTGCGGGTTTGGCGCTGGTTCTTTTGGGAACGACAGCCATCGCTCAATCCGCACCACGAGAACAAGCGGCAGACCCCAAAGCCGCTTGCGAGAAACTCAAAGATCTCAAATTGCCGAACACCACCATCACCACGGCTGAGTACGTCAATCCGATCCAGGAATCGCCAGGGGTCATCATTCGCGGCGTATGGGCAACGCCAGCATCGGCACACGGTGCAACAACGGTAGACTTGCCCTTTTGCCGTGTCGTCGGCGTGTCCACACCAGCAATCGGCTTTGAAG
>JAOACU010000464.1 GCA_026417715.1 Anaerolineae bacterium
ATTATCCGTACACGCGGCAGTACGCGGGCACACTGCCTTACGTTTATCCGATTGTGCAAAGTAGTGTGTGGGGAATGGGTTTGCCGCTCGGAATTTTTGCGTGGCTAGGCAGTGCACTCTTTGTGTGGCGATTTTTTCGCGCGCGCGCGCAAGCCCTGAGCGCAGTCGAAGGGAAGAACGACGGATTTGTTCTTGCGTGGGCACTCGTCTATTTTCTCATCGTCGGCGGGCAGTATGCTAAACACTTGCGCTACCTGTTGCCGTTGTTACCGTTTTTGATTTTAATGGCAGTTTCAGGTTTCAGGTTTCAGCGATCAGCGATCAGCGATCAGCGGTCAGCGGTCACCGGTCACGTTTCACGCCTCACGCTTCACGTCTCACGCAACGCGCCTCACGCAACACGCAATACGCAATACGTACTACTTATTGCGTATTCCGTTGTCTTGTTGGCGACGTTCCTCTACGCGCTCGCGTTCACTTCACTCTACGCGCGCGAACATCCTTGGCTCACGATTTCGCGTTGGATGTATGCCAACATTCCCGCGCGCGCGACGATTGCAATTGAACACTGGGACGATGTGTTGCCCGTACCGATGCGCATCGGAGAGACGACGCGCGCGCCGAGCGATTTCAATTTGCTCACCATGCCGATGTACGATGTGGACGATGCGACCAAATTAGAGACGCTTGTCACCGCGCTGCGCGATGCCGATTACATCGTTCTTGCAACGCAACGACTGTCCGCGCCGATTACGCGTCTCACCGCGCGCTATCCGATTTCATCGCGATACTATCGCGCGCTGTTCGATGGACAACTCGGTTTTGAATTAGTGGCGTTTGCGCGTAACGATATTGCGTTGGGCAACATCGTTATCGTGGATGAGCGTGCTGAACTTGTTCCCAAGCCAGATGGACTCGTTTGGAACTGGGGCTATGCCGACGAAAGTTTTACCGTGTACGATCATCCCTTGCCGCTCGTTTTCAAGAAAACGCGCGCGTTGTCGCGTGATGAAATTTACAAGCAACTCGTGCCTTGATTCCATAGCGCGTATTGCGTATTTCGTATCACGTATCACGCAATACGCATTACGCAATACGCATTACGCAATACGAAATACGGAGTTGCCCCATGAAACTCTCCATCCTCATTCCCGTTTACAACGAACGTGCCACAATTCTGGAAATCTTGAAACGCGTCCAAGCCGCGCCGTACGAAAAAGAAATCATCGCAGTTGACGATGGTTCCACCGACGGCACGCGCGAGTTGCTCGCGCAAGCGCAAGGTGTGACGGTGTTGTATCACGATCGCAATCGCGGCAAAGGCGCGGCGATTCAGACCGCACTCGCGCACGCGACGGGCGACATCGTCATCATTCAAGATGCCGATTTGGAGTACGACCCGCGCGATTACAAGCAACTCATCGAGCCGATCATCGAGGGGCGCGCCAAAGTGGTGTACGGTTCGCGTTTTTTGGGTCCGCGAATGGCGATGTTCTTTTGGCATATGGTCGCGAACAAAGCACTGACGCTGATGACGAATATTTTGTACGACGCGATCTTGAGCGATATGGAAACGGGCTACAAAGCGTTTCGCGCAGATGTCATCAAAGGAATGCGCTTGCGCTCGCGCCGTTTCGATTTTGAACCCGAAGTGACCGCCAAGATTCTCAAGCGTGGCATTCGCATCTTTGAAGTGCCGATTTCGTACTATGGACGCGAGTACAGCGAAGGCAAAAAGATCGGCGTCAAAGATGGCTTTGTAGCGATTTGGACGTTGTTGAAATATCGGTTTGTGGATTGATGATTGTCCAGCCCCTTGCCGCGCTCACTTGTCGCGACCACACGCGCGCGCTCACGCGTGGTGAAATCGCCCTGACGCTCGCGTTGCATCTTGTGGGGCTAAGCGCCACCGCCTACTTGCTTCAAGTTCCACTCGGGTTCGCCCTGCCGATGCTCGCGCTCTTACTCGCGTTGCCTGTGCTGGATGCGTGGCGCGCGCAGCGCGCGTTTGCCGTCGAAACCCTCGCGCCATTCTTTTTTCTGTACGCGATCATCGCCGCGCGCTTTGTGTTCATTCGTGTTTTGGGCGGCAATGTGCCCGGCTATTTC
>JAOACU010000465.1 GCA_026417715.1 Anaerolineae bacterium
GTGAGCGCGCCGCTACGTCTCAAGCATCAAGTCCTCGGCTTGCTCAGTTTGGATAGTGCCACGCCTAACTTTTTCAATGCCACGCACGCGCAACGCCTGCAGGCATTTGCTGATCAAGCCGCGTTGGCTCTCGAGAACGCGCGTCTGCTCCGTGAGACCGAACGACGTGCTCAGCACTTGGCATCGCTTGCCGAAACCGCGCGCGATGTGGCTAGTCAACAAAATCTCACCGCGCTCCTCGAAACGATTTGGAAGTATCGAAACAAGGACGCGGTGCTACGCTTTGAAAACGAAACGGTGGAAGGTCGTTACAACGACATCATCGTTTGTAACGGAAAATTTTTAGGCGGTGGGATGCAAGTCAGCCCACATTCGCAACTTGATGATGGCGTTTTGCAAGTCATCACGATTGGTGATATGGGACGCCTCGAGGTGGTGCTCAACACACCACGTCTTTACAACGGGACGATTCTTGAACATCCCAAAGTGCGCGAGTATCACATTCGCACTGTGACCATCGAGCCGCGTCAAACGATGATGATCGAAGCCGATGGCGAAGTGCTTGGACCCGGCCCCGTGACGGTGCGCGTGCGCCCCGCCGCGTTGCGCCTACGCATATGACAAAAGACGAAAGACAAAGGACAAACGCGCCTTCGTCTTTCGTCCTTCGTCCTTCGTCTGCAAATGCCCCCGCGAATCTTCCTCAAACCCGGCAAAGACAAGCCCCTGCATGCACATCATCCTTGGATTTTCTCTGGTGCGATCGCGCGCGTGGACAACGCGACCGACGGCGACACAGTGGACATTTGTGATGCCTCGGGACGATTCTTGGCGCGCGGGTATTACAATGCGCGCTCACAAATCGCCGCGCGCGTGTGGACATTTGACGATGTGCCGATTGATCGCGCGTTCTTTCGTGCACGTCTTGAACGCGCCATCACCGCGCGCAACGCGCTGATTGATCGCGCGACGACGAACGCGTATCGTCTGGTCAATGCCGAGAGCGATGGACTTGCCGGCGTGATTGTGGATCGTTATGCCGATTTTGTGGTCGTACAGTTTTTGACGTTGGGTGCAGAGAAACGCAAAGCCGAAATCGTTGAACTGCTCGCGGAATTGCTGGCGCCGCGCGGAATTTACGAGCGGAGCGACGTGGATGTGCGTGAGAAGGAAGGACTTGCGCCGAGCGTGGGTGTTTTGCATGGTGCAGAACCGCCTGACCGCATCGAAATCCGCGAGAACAACCTGCGCTTTTGGGTGGATGTCAAGCGCGGACACAAAACCGGCTTTTACCTTGATCAACGCGAAAATCGCGCGCGCGTCGCTGAATTTTTACGCGCGGCGGTCGGTGGTCAGTCGTCAGCGGTCTTGAACGTGTTCTCCTACACTGGCGGTTTCGCCGTATCAGTGTGCGCGGCGAATCCCAACGCGCGCGTCATCAATCTCGACACATCGCGCGAGGCGTTGAATCTAGCGCGCGAAAATATGCGGCTCAACGATTGCGATGCGCGCGGTGAATTCATCGAAGGGGACGCGTTTCAGGTGCTTCGGCGTTACCGCGATCAGGGCAAAGTGTTCGACGCGATCATTCTCGACCCGCCCAAGTTTGTGTTCACGCAAGCGCAGATGCAATCGGGCTTGCGCGGTTACAAGGACATCAACCTCCTTGCATTCAAGTTGCTCAAACCCGGCGGCATCCTCGTCACGTTTTCGTGTTCGGGTCAGGTGAGCGCGGCGTTGTTCCAACAAGTCGTCTTTCAAGCCGCAACCGACGCGCAACGCGACGCGCACATCCTTGCCAAACTCTCCCAAGCCCCTGACCATCCGATTCTGCTCGCGTTCCCCGAATCGGAGTACCTCAAGGGGTTGGTTTGTAGAACGTGCTGACGAAGGACAAAAGAAAAAGCCGAGAGGGTGTTCCTCTCGGCTTGTGTTTTCAACGCTGTTGCACAAAGTCCACGCGCGTTGGACAATCGCCAAAACCTTGATATGCTCTCGCCGTCACTCTGACGCGCGGACTTGCCTCACCGCCACCTGGATCGAGCAACCAAATTTCCCACGTGCTATCGCTTGCCACCGATGGAATATTGT
>JAOACU010000466.1 GCA_026417715.1 Anaerolineae bacterium
GCGCAATCCAGGCGTCAACGACGTGACGAATCTCGTCGCGCGACATTTGTGGCAAGGTCAAATCGTGACGCGGCGAAAAGCAAATGACGCGACAGACACCGCGCTCGGGCGTCGCGCGCAACAAATCGCTTTCGTGCGATGCATCATCGGCAGACGTGGGAAGCAATGCCGCGAAATCATTATCGAACACGAACGTTGAGGTGTACGGCGGATTGCGTTCGCCATTGGCGCGCACATTGCCAGGGCAAAGATAACACGTGGGATCGTACGTGGGGAGCGTTTCGGCAGGTGGCGATTCCACTTGTCCTAGCCAAGGACGTTGCGTGCGTTGCGGCGAAACCAAAACCCACTCGCGCGTGAGTGGATTGAAACGGCGATGCGGTTGCGAAAAGAGATTCATTGTGGTTTGACTAGCCATACTACTTGATAGGGCACTAATGTCGCTTTCCGAAACGACTGATGTGTGATCGCATCAACGAACGATTCGGATGTGTACGCGCCCAAGTCAAGCGGCTGGGGTTGTCCACTGACATTGTGCAGACACAATACACGCTCATCACTACGCGGCGAAATGCGTTCAAGCGCAAAAATCGCGTCGCCACAATTCACAATGCGTTGCTCGCCGTACGGATCGAACGCGGGGTGCGTCGCGCGCACGCGCAAAAGTTGTGCCAGACGTGCGAACACGCGCGCGCGGCGTGACGACGGATCGCGCAACTCACGTTCGAGCGTGCCGTGCTCGAACTTTTCGCGATTGATGGTGCGATTGTGTCCCTTTTGGGTGACGCCCTCACGCCAATTGCGCGAGCCGAACAAACTGTGAAAGTAAATTGCAGGCACACCAACGAGCGCGAGCATAATCGCATGCGCGCACACAAACCGATCAATCTGCGTGTCAAGCGATTCGTTCGCATTGGGATCGTTGAGCGCGTCGTAGTAAACGATATTCAATTCGTACGGACTCGGTGTACCATCGGAATTCGACTTGTACGAAACCAAGCCGCCGTGTGCCAGCGTGCGCGCGACCAGCGCGTCAATTTCTTCGTCGCGCAAAATGCCGCGCGCGGGATTCAACCCAATTCCATCGTGCGACGCAAGAAAGTTCAGGAACGTCACTTGTTGGGAAGGTAACTTGAGTTCGCTTGCCCATCGCGTCAACGTGCGCGCATCGCCCGTGTGAAATGTGTGCAACACAAGTGGCGGCAACGCAAAGTTGTAAACCAAATGCGCCTCGTTCGTCCCATCACCAAAGTACGAAATGTTGTCCGCATGCGGTACATTCGTTTCGGTGATGAGAATCGTGTGCGGCGCGACTTTGTCCACAATCGCACGCAACAGTTGAATGATGCGATGCGTTTGCGGCAGGTGCAAACACGTCGTCCCAAACTCTTTCCACAAGAACGCAATCGCATCGAGGCGAATCCAACTTGCGCCGCGCGCAAGATAAAACAACAAGGTCTCGATGATTTCGATGAGCACATCGGGATTGCGATAGTTGAGGTCAATCTGGTCCGCGCTGAACGTCGTCCACACATTCTTTGCGCCGCTGGATGTCTCGAATCGCGTGAGCAACGGCGATGTGCGCGGGCGAATCACACGCGACACATCCGCGCCATCAGGTACGACGATGAACCAATCGCGATAGCGCGGATCGTCGCGCAAGAACGCTTGAAACCACGTGCTCTGCGACGAAACGTGATTGATCACCGCATCGAACATCAAACGAAAATGCGCACCGATGCGCGTCACATCGTTCCAATCGCCTAGCGCGGGATTGACTGCGCGATAGTCAATCACCGAAAAACCATCGTCGGACGAGTATGGATAGAATGGCAAAATGTGAATCGTGCTGACCAGCCCCGCGAGATGCTGCGCGCAAAAATCGCCAAGCGTACGGAGCGGTGGCACGTTCGGCTCGCGCACTTGATCGGGATAGGTTATCAGAAGCGCGTCGCGATGAGAAAGCGACGGCTGACCGCTGACTGTTGACCGCTGTTGGGAGATTGGAGATTGGAGATTGGAGATTAGGGATTGGAGGCGTGTGAAGATTTGCCGTCCAAGTTCATCGCCGTAGCTGTCTCTTATACA
>JAOACU010000467.1 GCA_026417715.1 Anaerolineae bacterium
CGCGGTGGGGCGCGCGCTGGCGACGAATCCACTGCCCATCGTTCTGCCGTGTCACCGCGTTTTGGGGAGCGACGGTGGCTTGCACGGTTACGGCGGCGGTTTGCCGCTCAAGAAAAAGTTGCTGGAACTCGAAGGCGCGCGGGAAGATTCTGGATTTTAGATTGCAGATTTCAGATTGTGACAGAACAATCTGCAATCTAAAATCTACAATCTGCAATTTTTTGTCCTGCGTCATCCGCCCTTCGTCCTCCCACGCCGAATCACCGCCTCACGCTCCGGTCCCACCGAAATCCATCGCACAGGCACACCCACCAATTTCTCAATCGTCTCGACATACTGCCGCGCGCGCGGTGGCAAATCGCTGTACGTGCGCGCGTGCGTGATGTCGCATTGCCAACCGCGCAACGTGCGATAGATCGGTTTGACGCGCGCGAGTTGATACGCGTCGAGATCGTGATAGTGCACGCGGCGTCCCTCGAATTCATAGCCGATGCAAACACGAATCGTTTCAAATTGACTGAGGATGTCGAGTTTGGTGAGGAAGAGTTCGGTCACGCCGTTCACGCGCGCAGCAAAACGAACGATTTCCGCGTCGAACCAGCCGCCGCGCCGAATGCGTCCTGTGGTTGCGGCGACCTCTTGCAGCGCGCGCGCGACGCGTTCATCGTCCTTCACTTCGGTTGGCATCGGTCCCGCACCGACGCGCGTGGTGTACGCTTTAGTCACGCCAACGATGCGCGTGATGTCGCGCGGTGGAATGCCCAAACCCGCTGTCGCTGCCGATGCCAGTGTCGTCGAACCGGTAACGAACGGATACGTGCCCCAGTCGGGATCGAGTAGCGCGCCTTGTGCTTGTTCGAGCATAAACTTTTTTCCCGCGCGTAAACCTTGTTCGATGATCGGATACAACTCGACGATGTGTGGCTTGAGCGTTTCGTAGTACGCGCGATAGTCATCGTAGATTTTTTGGAATTCCAGCGGCGTGCCGCCGAGCGCAACGATGATTTTGTTTTTGAGCGCGAGTTGCACGCGCAATTTCTCTGCGAACAAGTCCGCATCCGCCACATCACTCCAGCGCAAGCCATTGTAACTCACCTTGTCCGCAAACGTCGGACCGATGCCGCGTCGTGTGGTGCCTGTTGCGCCCGCGCCTTTCGCTTCTTCGTACAAACCATCGAGAATTTTGTGATACGGCATAATCAAATGCGCGCGCGGTGAAACGAACAATCGCTTTTCGATTCGCACACCCGCTGCGCGTAACGTGTTGATTTCTTCGAGTAACACGCTAGGGTCTATCACCACACCACCACCGATGAGGCAACGCGCGCGCGGTTGCAAAATCCCCGACGGCACCAAGTGCAACTTGAACGTTCCTGCCGATGTGACGAGTGTGTGTCCCGCGTTGTTTCCGCCGTTGAACCGCGCGACGAAATCAAACTCGCGCGCAAGCACATCCACCGCTTTGCCTTTGCCTTCATCGCCCCATTGTGTTCCCAGTACGATTGTGACAGTCATTTGACCTCCAGTGTCCAGTGAGACAGTAGGACAGTGGGACAGTAAGTCAGTAANACAGTGGGTCAGTCAGTTGGTTGGTAGGATGGTGAATCGGTATCATCGGTAAAATATTCGCTGGTTGATTCGCGCAAGGTTTTTGAATCATCCCAAAAGGAATTTGCGCGTTCGATCATTCCACCTAACATTTGACCGATTTCTTTGCACTGGGTAATCAGTACATTCGCTTGCGACTGATTGATGTATCCGCAATCGCGCGCGGTTTCGATCCAATGTTGTGTTTCCATTTGTTCACCGTCGGCATCTGTCAATTTACTGATAAAGTGTTTTTCGTAACGTCGTTTTGCCCAGGCTTCAGCAATATTCGCACCGATAGCACGCGAGGAACGACGAATTTGATTCGTGAGCGCAAACATTTCCTCTTGGGGAAATCGTTTCGAGATCTCGAATATCTCGCGTTGAAGCGCGCGCGCTTTTTGATACACGAGAAGATCGTGAAAACTTGCAACACGTGGCAAGTAATTCATTCTCCACCTCCTCCTCTCTACGGTCTCACTGCCTCACTGTCCTACTG
>JAOACU010000468.1 GCA_026417715.1 Anaerolineae bacterium
AGATGTGTATAAGAGACAGCATCCGCACCGCGATTAGCACAGTCATCAACACGATTATCGGCTGGCTCATTGTCTCTGCCGTGTTCGCGTTCGTAGCGAATGCACTGGGCGGCAAGACGAACACAGGCGAAATGCTGCGCGTCTTTGGTTACACGCAAATTTTCCAAGTGTTGAACATCATCCCTTGCTTGGGCGCCATCGCCGCACTTGTTCTCTCAATCATCGGTGCCATCATCGGAATTCGCGAAGCCGCTGAGTTTAGCACGGGCAAAGCCGTGTTGACGGGTGTTATCGGCTTGGTCATCTTGTTCATCGTTGGTATGGTAGTTGGTTTGATCTTGAGTCCATTCCTTGGATAACTACAAACGACGTTCGGGGCGCGAGTTGAACTTGCGCCCCGATAATTTTTTTATGTGATGATCGGTGGCAACGTCATTGGCGTATAGACCCGAATCGCCGCGGGACCCGTGAGCGGACATTTGTACTCGCAAATGCCACACCCGATACACAAATCGGGAACGACGCGCGGGCGTTGCACGCGCACTTTTTTGCCTTCGGGCGAAATCACTTCCACCTCATCGAGTCGAATCGCTTTGTCTGGTATCGGACACATCTCCTCGCACACCACGCATGGACGATAACTTGCCCAAGGGATGCACCGATTTTGATCAATGTACGCTGTACCAATCACGGTCTTGCGTTTTTGTTCGAGTGTGAGTGGTGGGATTGCACCCGTCGGACAAATTTGTCCGCACGCATTGCACGAGTAATCGCAATAGCCCAATCGCGTGCGGAGAATCGGCGACCAGAATCCTTCCAAGCCCGATTCAAACAAACTCGGTTGCAGCACGCCCGTAGGACACACCTTGACGCACTCGGCGCAACGAATGCACTTGGCAAGAAAATCGTTGTCACGCGCACCTGGTGGAAGAATCAACCAAGTATCCGCACGAAACCTCGCGGGCGCGGCGTGAAACAACGCGACCGCGCCAACGCTTGCAAGTGCACTACCGAGCAAGTGACGACGTGTCAAATCCACATCCGACCGCTGACCGCTGACCCTTCGACTATCCTCAGGGCGAGCCGCTGACTGCTGACCGCCGAACTGGAATGTGATCACCGACTCGGGACACGCGGCAACGCAATCCATACACACCACGCACTCGGCGGAATCAACCGAAAAGCCGTCTTTGGTCACAGCGATTGCACTCGTGGGGCAGACGCGCGCGCACGCGGCGCAACGACTGCACTCTTTCACCGCGCGCGGTTGTAGCCACGCCACTTTGCCTTGCAGGGCGTACGTCGCGCCCAGCGGACACAGATAGCGACACCAAAAACGCGGCGCAACCCAGTTCAGCGCGACCACAATCCCGAACACGAGCGCGAGCATCCAACCGAGTTCGTAAAAAATCGGGTGGGCGGGCAGAACGGTGCCGCGCCAATTTTGTTCGATCCAATCGAAGAGTGGGTGAAGCGGAGGCGCAATCGGGTAAAGCATGATGCCCAGATTCGTGATGATGACATCGAGCATCGGCACGAACGCGCTACTGAACGTGCGATTCAACAGCGTGATGGGATCGAAAATCATCAACGAGAGATTGCCCCACAGCGCGGCAAAGACAATGACGAAAAACAAGATGTACTTGATGCGCTTCCACGATTTGAGTGTTTCGGTGACGCGCCACGCGCGCGGCGCCATCCAGTCGAGCAATGCGCCGAGCGGACAAAGCCAGCCACACCACGCGCGCCCGAACACGAATCCGAACACGACAGCAACCAGCGCGAGAAGCATCGTCACGATGATTGCGCGCGACGCGAGCATCGCACCGAACGCGACGAGCGGATCAAGACGCAAGTACAAATCGAGTGGTATCAGCGACTCTGCGCCGCGATAGGTGAGAAACGCGAGATAGAAAAATATCGCGACGCTGAGGATTTGCGCGAGTTGACGCGCGCGACGCCAGCGGGTTGGGGTCATAGTTGCCTCGTTGTGTAGTGATGCGTGATACGTGATGCGTGATGAGTGA
>JAOACU010000469.1 GCA_026417715.1 Anaerolineae bacterium
TGCACGTGGCGCGCGAGATGGAGAATTGGTTAGGACCTGGCAAAAGATGGTAGGGGCGAGTCACCGACTCGCCCCTAGACACATACCAGTCATTTCCTCACACAAACGCCACAAACGTTTTTGCGCCTCCTCGTCGTACGACGCGGGCGACGACTCGCGCGGCTTGCATTTGCCGAAATATTTCCCCGTCACTCCTTCCACTTCAGGTGAACTTGCCAGATACACGCTCGTTTGCGCACCCTGCTCCGCACTAATCGCCTGCAACGAGAAAATCGGATTGACGATCCATTTGTAGAACCAACCATTGCGCGCAATCAAATTCGTGCGCACCGCGCCAGGATGGAGCGCGTTCACCGTCACGCCAGTGCCTTGCAAACGACGCGCCAGTTCGTACGTAAACCAAAGCAATGCCAACTTGGAATTGTTGTACGCCATCAAACCATCGTACTTGCGCTTCATCTGCACATCGTCCCAATCGAACTTGGCGTTCTTGTGCAACGTCGAGCCGACGTTGATGATGCGCGACGGCGCGCTGGCTTTGAGCACGTCAAGCAAATCGTGCGTCAAGATGAATGGCGCAAGCACATTGGTCGCAAACGTCATTTCGATTCCATCCACACTCTCCTGCCGACGCATCATCGCGACGCCCGCATTGTTGATGAGCACATCGAGTCGCGCGTAGCGACGACGAAATTGTTCGGCGAGTGTGCGCACTTGTGCTTGCGCGGACAAATCGGCAACGAGAAACTCGACGTTCGCGTTGCCGCTGTGTTGACGAATTTGCGCAACCGCCGTCGCGCTCCGCATCGCGTCGCGTCCCACGATGATTACTGTCGCGCCGAGACGCGCCAATTGCTTTGCCGTTTCCAATCCGATTCCCGACGTTGCGCCGGTCACAAGACAAATTTTATTCTGCATTCTTCCTCCGTGTGGTCCAAAATCCTAATCCTACAATCAGGGCAATTTCAACGATGATCGCGAGCGCCCCTGCTTCGGGTCCAAACGCGCCACCGATCCACCAATCGGGTCCCGTGATGTTCAAACGAAACAGTCCGCCCATATCGAGTCCACTGACCGGAAAACCAAACAATGGTCCTTCGGCGAAATTCCACGCCGCGTGCATTCCGATTGGAAACCACAAGCGTCGTGTGGCGTAATAACCGAGCGCAAGCAAAATGCCTGCGAAGAAAATGCCGATGGTCGAAGCAAGCCCCGCGCCGGGATTCAACAAATGCAACACACCAAAGTAGAACGATGACACGAGCATCGCAGGAACGAAACGAATCCCTTCGGCAAGATTTTGCAACACATAGCCACGCGCATCGGCTTCTTCGGCGATGCTAACGAGAAGGTTGAAGAGCAAACCACTACTCAACGCGATGAGAATCGCGCCGATACTATCGTGCTCCCACGCGAATCCCACAATCGTCGCCGCGCCCGTGACGAGCGCCAGTACGAAAATTACACCCCACGCGACGACGATGAGCACGAATCCCGCCAACATTTCTTGCCACCAGCCGCGCGTAAAATCGAAACCGAGCGCGCGCATCGGACGCCGATCAATCAAGCGGCGAAAAACGAAAATCACTGCGAGAACGACCAGCGTATCGTACAATCGAAAACTAAATGCCAGTGGCGAAAAGGTAGCAACGTTCAATAACTCACTGTAAAGTCGTTCCACAAGTATTTCGGGCGAAGTCAATTGATCTGCCCACACGACCATCAGAATCGCCGAGAGGATGACACCAAACATCAACGCGGCGAAAAGTTGAACGAGGCGCGCAACAATGAGATACAACCCCACGCGCCAACCCGAACGCAAACGTCCGTCGCGCACGAGCCAACTGGAACATCCGGTTTGATTCATTTGCTACTCCTTTCGAGTAAACATCGAGTACGTACGAAGCGTTTACTGTAGTGACGCTTGGGGATAAATGATAATCCGATTGGCGCAAAAATGCAATCCCACCCCAAATGACACACAGGGTTCGTGCAAAGGCGGTGTTGGCAACTGAATCGCCGTGACAAGAACCCCAAGCCCACTGGCTTCAATCAGCCGACAACTTGGGAGGCTTGTT
>JAOACU010000470.1 GCA_026417715.1 Anaerolineae bacterium
ACAAGGATCGTCCCGCAAACGCGCCTACGCTCACCTTCAACCTTCCACCGATTTCCAAATTCGATGCAAGCAAGAGCACCAAGTTCACCGGCACGAGCACTGCCTCGACGATTCACTACGCGGCGGTGATTCCCGGCGCGGTGATTGCGCAAGGCAGTTTGCCGGTCACGAATGGCAAGTTTGAATACACATTCGATCCTGCGGCGATTCGCCAATGCGTGCAAACGTACGACACGACGAACCAAGTGAGTGGCAAACCCGAACTCGGCGACGTGGTACACTTGACGTTCTTTTCGCAAGAAAAAGCGTCCGACGGCAAAGCGTACTGGTCGTTCGTGCGGTTGATCATTCGCGGGAACACGGTGCATTACGCGCGGTAGTGGGGTAGAGATTGGAGATTGGAGGTTGGAGATTGGAGATTAGGGATTGGAGATTGGAGATTGGTGTAGGACAAGTTTGCGAACTTGTCCTACATTTTTGCCTTACGCCGCATTAAGGATATACTTCGACAGGAACTTGAATCGCGGCTTGGGGCTTTGTCATACCTCGGGTATGGTTCGATTTGTCACGCTGAGCGCAGCGAAGCGTATCGCAAAGTCATTTGAGAGATTCTTCGGCGCGTAAGACGCGCCTCAGAATGACACTCTCAGTATTACTTTTTGATTACTATCAAACGGCGTTGAATGTCGAGCGAGACAGACCCAGCATAGTAACCAATGGTGCTGGTTATCATTCTGAGCGACCGGAGCGAAGAATCTCACAACCAACTTTGCAAGACGCTTCGCTTGACAGGCGAATATTGCAGTTTTTCAAATAGTGCTTGTTGGGAACAAGCCCCTCCCCTTTGTCCCCTCCCCACGCTTGACAGCGTGGGGAGGGGAAAGAAAAGAGAAATGGAGTTGGAGTGGGCGGCTTCGCCGCCCACCCCAACCCCATCCTCCTTAATTCCTCTCTTTTTGCTTGCGGAGAGAGGGGCAGGAGGAAACATGCCGAGACCCACTCACACAATTCTCTGGCTGTGTCTGAGTCTGCTACTGACCGCGTGCGCATTGCGCGGCGCGCGTGCCACACCGCCAGCCGCAGTAACACCAACGCAAACGCGCGTCCCCACCGAATTTCGCGCGCTCTACGACGAACTGGACGCCGCGCTCACCGCGTTCGACGCGTCGCTCGACGCGTCGGGCGATTATCCCGTTACGTTCGCGACAGAACTCTTGTCGGCGAACGGTAATCGCGGCACCGATCTTTTCAACGCGACCAACTTGCCCAGCACGCGCCTCTGGCTCGATCGCCTGTACGCGTTGGGCGTGCGCGGTGTGACACTTTCCATCACTTATCCAATTCTCACACCGAATTTTCCCAACTCTGCCAAGTACCTCGAATACTACAAAAGCGTCGCTAACGAAGTGCGTCAGCGCGGAATGAAATTGTGCGTGGAAATGGGGCTGACCTTTCCGCGCCCTTTCAGCACACTCGACGTGAATTATCGCGCTACAACCTTTGAGCAATTCAAAGCGGCGTATCGGCAAATGGCACTGACCATTCTCACCGAACTCCAACCCGATTATCTCGATTTGGGTGCAGAGCCGGACACGTTTGCGCGCATCAGTGGTTGGCGCGAACTGAATACCCCCCAGGGGTATGCCGACGTGATCAATTTTGCTGTGAAGGATTTGCATCGCGGCACCACGAAAATCGGCGCGGGCATTGGCACGTGGGGCAATCTCGATTTCGTCAGGAATTACGTGACCAATCCCGCGCTCGATTTTGTGGCGATACACATCTACCCTGTGACCGACAACGCGTTACCCAACGCTGTGATCATCGCCGACCTTGCGCATCAGCACAACAAGCGCGTGATTGTGGACGAGGCGTGGCTGTACAAAGCCAGCGCGAACGATCCCGTAGTAAGTATTGCCGCGAATGCAGACATCTTTCGGCGCGATGCGTACAGTTTTTGGGCGCCGCTCGATCAAAAATTTATCACGCTTGTCGCCAAACTCGCGCGCGCGAAAAAGATCGAGTACGTCTCGATCTTTTGGGCACAGTATTTGTATGCTTATGTGGACTA
>JAOACU010000047.1 GCA_026417715.1 Anaerolineae bacterium
AAGCCCGCCTACGCGGGCTAAACAAGCCGACGGCGGTCGGCTTCGGGTAGTCGTCGCGGCGACTTTGAGTCGCCAACAACCAACTTTGCACCAGCCGTGAGAAAAGACCTGTGAGGTCAAGACCTCACAGGTCTATTCTTTCAAAATCATCACCCGAAACGCTTCGGCGTATTCGAGTCCGTGTTCCACCGCGCCTTCGCGTGCCCACTCACGCAACATCTCGCTGGGATCCCAATCGCCGAGTTGACTCTTGTGCTCTTTCAACGCGGCGATTTTTATTTCCAGCGTTGCACTGATGTCCACGTATGTTTCGCTCTTTTCCGAACCGTGAATGAAAACTTTTTTAACCTCGTGCGGTTCCAATCCTTCGTCCAACAATTCCGGAAAAATGAATCGCGTACCCGCCGATGGAAACACGGCTTCCAGCGCGGCTTGCGCCGCCGCGCGATGATCGGGATGATTGAGGTAACTGTTGCCGTAGAACCACATCGTCGGATCGCCACAGACGACGATTTCGGGCTTGTAACGACGTATGAGCCGCGTGAGATCGCGCCGCAGTTCGAGGGTCGGTTGCAAGACCCCATCGGGATAGTGCATAAACTCGACGTGCTGAATGCCGAGCACGCGACACGCCGCGCGCTGTTCCTCCTCGCGAATGCGCGCAAGTTTTTCTTTCGCGAGATGCGGCGCGGTGCGTTCGTTAGAACCCGATTCGCCGCTGGTGATGCACACGGTCACGATTTCGCTTCCCGCGCGTGCCCACTTGGCGAGCGTTCCCCCAACGGTAAATTCCTGATCGTCGGGATGCGCGTGGATGGACATTACGCGCGCGGGCGGCGGTGGTTCTTGGCACGCCTCGGCTTTGTGCACCGCGCGTTCGGGGATGGATTGATCGCTGAGTTGGGTGTGGGTATCTGGCATTGAAACCTCGTTGGTGAGAGATTGGAGATTGGAGATTAGAGATTGGTGATTGGAGATTGGTGATTAGTGTTTACGCAACTTGGCGAGGAAAAAACCTTCCATCAGTTCGGAAGGCAATACGCGAATCGTGTGACGGACTTGGGCGGAAAAATTTTGTCCTTCCCACTGCGTCATACCGGGTAAAACATTGACCAGCGGTAATTCAATCGGCTCGACCTGCACGCAGTCAGGTTCTTTTTGCAAAATCCAATCAATCACGCGCTCGTTTTCTTCAGGCGCGAGTGTGCACGTCGAATAGACAATGATGCCGCCGGGTTTGGTCATCGTCACCGCAGAGCGCAAGAGGTGGCATTGAATCGCGCTCAAAAATTCCACTTTGCGCAGTGACCAATCGCCAAACGATTTTTCGTTCCCGGCTTCAAAGCGTCCTTCCAAACTGCAGGGTGCATCCACCAGCACGCGGTCAAAGTATTCGGGAAACTTTTTCCATAAATCTTCGCCGTTTGCCAAGCGCGTGCGAACATTCTGCACTCCTTGCAGTTTCAGATTCGCAACGAGTTTGCGCAAGCGAATCTTGCTACGATCATTCGCCACGATTTCGCCGGTGTTTTGCATCATCGCCGCGATCTGTGTGGTCTTGCTTCCAGGTGCAGCCGTCAGATCGCAGATTTTTTCACCAGGTTGTGGCGCGAGCACAAGGGGTGGCAACATACTCGAAAGACTTTGGACGTAGATTTCGCCGCGCGTGTACACGGACGTTTCAATTAACTCGCGCTTGGATTTGTTACGCAGGATGAACGCGTCAGCGTACCACGATACGGCTTCCAGCACAAACCCTTGTGCAGTGAGTTCCGCCACCACAGCGTCACGCGTGGCTTTGAGCGTGTTCACACGAAACGTGGTTGGGCGCCGTGTGAACGCGTGGAGCACCGTGTCGAATTGTTCAGGTGGTACTAGGCGCGGCAGGCGCGCTAGAAAATCCGAAGGAAGAGAAGCAGACATTTTAAGCGATACCCAGACCACACAAACTACGTTTGCGCCGCGCGCGCGGCTTGTCGCGCCAAATTCTTGATCCACTGTTGCGCGAACACGCGCCGCGTCGCGAGAATCGCTTTGGCGACTTCATCGGTGAACGTCAAGAGATAAACCCAAGGCACCGGCAATCCCAACACAAACGCGGCGATAGCGGTCGAAGGAATGCCGATGAACCACAGCGGTATCACATCAATCAATGCACTCACGCGCACATCGCCACCCGCGCGTAAAATACCTATGATGTACATCGAGTTTGAGGCTTTAAGCCACAGTCCACACGCCATCACGATCAACACTTGGCGCGCGTAACCGCGCGTGATCGCGTCCACGTTGTATAAACCGAGTAGCGCGTCTGCGCTGAGCAGAATCGCAATGCCGATAGACACACTGAACGTCAGCGCGATTTGCAGCAAACGCTTGGCATAACGCAATGCCTCCGATTCTTTGTCTGCACCGATGGCATTGCCGATGAGAACGGCACCGCCGCCTGCTAAACCGACAAACGGGACGTACGCCACTGTTTCGATCGCCGCCGCGATGTTCACTGCCGCCAACGCTTCAGTACCGATGCGTCCGTAAATCGCGCTGTAGGTTGAAATGCCTAGCGACCAGACGATTTCGTTGAGCGTGACTGGAATCACCGATTTGAGTACGTGGGCAAGGAAGGGTTTGTCGAAGGTCCACATTTCGCGCGGCGATGCTGCCACCACTTCACCACGCGCATACACCAGTGTAAGCAACGTGCCACATTCCAACGCGCGTGCGAGCGTGATACTAATCGCGCTACCTAGCACACCTAGCGCGGGCAAACCGAACGCGCCAAAGATGAGCGCGTAACTCAGTCCTGCGCCCAGTGTCAGCATCGTGACGCTGATGCTGACCGGCAAACGCACATTGCCCGTGCTCCGCAACGCGACGGCGTAACTCGTTGTGATTGACAGCGGAATGTAACTCCAACCCGCGATGCGCAGATACGCGCCACCTTGCTCGATCACCGCGCGGTCGTTCGAGTAAAGTGCAAGCGCGAATTCAGGGATGACGAGCGCGATGAACGAGAAAAGACCTGCGCCGAGCAGACTCAACCCCAAGCAAATCCCCAACACGCGGCGAATGTTCTTGACATCGCGCTTGCCCCAAAACTGCGCGATGAAAATCGCCGAGCCGCTCCCTACGCCGAACAGCAACAACTGGAACAAGAACAAAATTTGATTTGCCAAGCCGACGGCGGCAACCGCTGTCTCGCCGAGTTGTCCTACCATCGTCACGGTGGCAAAGCCGAGCAGTGAGAAAATCAGTTGTTGGAGCGCGATGGGAAACCACAAACGAGCCAGCGCGCGGAAAAAATCCTTATCGTCGAAAAATTCACGCATTGTAATTTTTGATCCACCAAGGGCACGAAGAAACACGAAGAAATTTTCTTCGTGTCCTTTGTGGATGATTATTCGAGCATCTGTTTTGCCTGTGCAATCTGCGCGCGCACGGCATTCGGTCCCGTGCCGCCGATGATTTCGCGCGACGCGAGCGCGCGTGCAAAATCGAACACGTCTTTGATGTCCGCAGCGAATTGCGGCGCGATGCGTTGGTATTCGTCGAGTGGTAAATCGGCAAGCATCACGCCGCACGCCTCAGCGCGTTTTACCGCTTCGCCGACCAAGCGATGTGCCTCACGGAACGGCACACCGCGTCGCACGAGATAATCTGCCAAGTCGGTCGCCAGCATCGCCGCATCGAGCGCGGCGCGCATTTTGTCCGCGTGTACGCGCATCGTGCGAATCGCACCCGCCATCACCGGCAGCAACGCATCGAGCGTGTCCACCGCATCGAACAGTGGCTCTTTGTCTTCTTGCAAATCTTTGTTGTAGGACAAGGGCAAGCCCTTGAGTACTGTGAGCAACGTGGTCAAATCGCCTAGCAAACGCCCCGTCTTGCCGCGCGCCAGTTCCATCGCATCGGGATTTTTCTTTTGCGGCATCAAACTCGAACCTGTGGCGTACGCATCATCGAGCGTGACAAAACCAAATTCGGCAGACGAATACAACACAATGTCTTCGCCCAATCGCGACAGATGCACGCCGAGTAGCGCGGCATCGAACAAAAACTCGGCGATGAAATCGCGGTCGCTCACCGCGTCCACACTGTTTTCGCTCACGCGCGCAAAGCCAAGTTCGCGCGCGAGGAATTCGCGATCAATCCCCAACGCGTTGCCCGCGAGCGCGCCTGCGCCAAGCGGCAAAACCGACGCACGACGCGCACAATCGGCAAGGCGTTCGCGATCGCGCGCAAGCATCCAAAAGTACGCCATCAACCAATGCGCGAACAGAATCGGTTGCGCGCGTTGCAAGTGCGTGTAACCGGGCATCAACACGTCGAGATGTTGTTCAGATTTTTCGATGAGCGCGCGTTGGAGGTTGGAGATTGGGGATTGGAGATGGGAGATGGTTTCGAGGACAAAGAGACGCGTATCGGTCGCGACTTGATCGTTGCGACTGCGTCCCGTGTGCAACTTGCCCGCCACCGCGCCAACCAGTTCGCCCAAGCGACGTTCGACGGCGGTGTGAATGTCCTCATCGCTCGGTTGCGCGACGAACGCGCCCGACGCGAATTCTTGCTCGACGCGCGTCAAGCCGTCCAACAACGCATCGAGTTCCGTTGTACTGATGAGATTGGCGCGCGCGAGCGCGCGCGCGTAAGCACGACTCGCGCGAATATCAACGGCGTACAATCGCCAATCGAAACGAAACGACGCGTTGAGGTACGCGAAACGATCATCCATTGGTTTCGAGAAACGTCCGCCCCACATTTTGGGTATCCCCCTTGTCAAACCTGAAAATTATGCTATACTTGAATCAAGGAGGTGCAATATGGCAGAACCGAGTCGCCATGGAAAACCTTGGACAGAAAAAGAAATCGCGCTGCTCAAGGAGCACTATCTCAAAGGCACGCGGCATCGTGATATTGCCGCGAAATTAAAACGCACCGTCGTTGCCATCGAATCCAAAGCCGCTGAACTGGGATTGACGGGTCAGCGCAAAAAGTAGCAAGACGAAGGACGAAGGACGAAAGAACAATGCCTTCGTCCTTCGTCTTTTGTCCGGTAGTGCTACAAAAGTAATGCTGGCAAGGCAACTTGTCACGCTGAGCCCTTCCTTACGTCAGGGTAAACTCCGCGAAGCGTCTCGCAAAGTGCTTTGAGAGATTCTTCGGCGCACAAAGCGCGCCTCAGAATGACACTCTCAGTATTACTTTTTGATCACCACCTTTTGTCCTTCGTCACAGATGCGGCACAAAATCAGTAAGGACTGAACCGCCGATGAACTCGCGCAAAATCGAATCTTCGGGAACGAGACGCGCGTCGGCGGGTTTGAACCATTCCAAGAACGTCAAGAGTCGTCGCGCTTCGACGTACTCGGGTGTGCCCGGTTCGATTTGTCGCAACAACGGTTCGGCTAATGGTTTTAACGTTGCCAATTCGTACACGAGTGCCGAGTTGAACATCAAATCGGCTTGCTCTTGGTAGGGAAAGATGTTGCGATCCTCACCGCGCCGAACATTTTCCCAGTGTGCAATCGTTTGTTGCGCGCTATAGCCGCGTGTGCGCGCGTCGCGCACGATGCGCCGCAACAAGCGCGTATCCGAAGTTGCCACGCGGTTGAGCCGATCCATTTTGAGTTGCGTCAGCGCGGAAATGTAAATGCGCAAGATGCGCTCAGTGGGTACTTGGGTCACCAAGTTTGGATTCAAACCGTGAATGCCCTCGATGAGCAAAATATGATTGGGGGAGAGTTGCACCGTCGGACCAGTTTCGCGTTGCCCGGTTTCAAAGTTGTAACGCGGCAGGGTCACGCGTTCGCCGCTGATGAGCGCGACGAGTTGACGATTGAACAATTCCAGATCGAGCGCGCGCAGACTTTCAAAGTCGTACGCGCCATTGACATCGCGCGGCGTATCTTCGCGCGCGAGAAAATAATCGTCGAGACTGAGTGGAAACGGACGCAAGCCGTTCGCCAAGAGTTGAATCGTCAAACGACGCGCAAACGTCGTCTTGCCCGACGAGGAGGGACCCGCGATCATCACCAAGCGCACGCGCTCGCGCTGGGCGACAATCGCGGAGGCAATCTCGGCGATGCGTTGCGCGTGCAGGGCTTCGGAAACAAGGACAACCTCGCGCGTGTGTCCATCGAGGATGGCTTGATTGAGCGCACCCGCGTCGGAGATGCCAAGGCGCGCGAGCCACTCGCCGTACTCACGAAAGACCGCCGTGATTTTGGGTGAATGTTGCACAGGTTCGAGCGCGTGCGGACGATGCCGACGCGGAAATTGCAACACAAAGCCCGGTGGATAATTTTGCACGCGAAATTGCTTGAGATAGCCGGTGGACGGCACCATCATCCGTCCAAGAAAGTAACGCTTGATGCCGCGCAACACGTGCACGCGAACTTCGGTGCGGCGACTTTGCTTGAGCAAACGCACTTGGGCGTCGTCGCCGTTGGCTTGCGCGTTCGCGATCGCATCGTTGAGTGTCAATGTCTCGCGCGTGATCGGCACGTCGGCGGCGACGAGCGCGCGCATCCGCTCTTCGATTTGTGCCAGTTCGTGCTCGGTGAACGGTTCGCGATCGAGGACGCGGCAAAACAAACCGCCAAACGTGAGCGAGTGATCTACGGTGATGCGCGCGTTGAACAACTCGCGCGTCACACTTTCGAGCAAGAGAATCAAGCCGCGTTGATACATTCGCATTCCATCTTCGGTTGCCATCGAGATCGGCTCGACATCCACATCGGCGATGATCGGTTCACTCAACTCGGCGAGGCGTCCATTCACCAGCGCGCCGACGACAGTCGCGGCTTGAGGTGGCGTGGCTTTTTTGATAAACGCTTCGAGGCGTGTGCCGGCGGGCGCACAAAAAACGCGTCCATCGTGAAAGCGCACTTGGACATCTTGGCGGTGGTCGCATTCGCGAACCAAGTTATCATTCGTCGGAGATAACATCACTTTTCCCTGAGATTACGTATAAATTTCTGGTCTCTCACATCCACGAGAGGGTTTGTATCATAAAACGCCTTGTAGAGATTGTCAAATAAAAAAGCGCGGCAATCGCCGCGCAGGATCGAGTTGACTGGCAATTATGATTCCGGAGTTTTGGGAATCTTGAAACGACAAACCTTACCGCCTATGTTCAAGCACTCGGTTTCCTGAACATTGAAATTCTTATCAGTGAGCCATTTCATCGCTTCGGACAGAATGCCGACAGTAATGTGGCAGGTGGGGCTGGAATGACGCGGACGATATTCACACATACACGCGGGATAGACCAGATAGAAAGCATCGGCATCTTCTTCGAGATAAACCGGTTGATTGACCGTTTTATTGCCCGCTGCTGCCATTTGCTCAAGGAGTAACTTCATCTTTGCCACCAGAGGTACGGGCATTAGTTTAAGGGCTTGACCTGCTAGTCCCAACACTGCCGATTGTTCCTTCATCCCGTAATTGAAGAGCGCGCGCCCCACGCGCGTTAGCATAGCGCGCGCGCCGCGCGGTCCGTAAAAATCTTCGACGGCTTGTTCCGCCGCGCCGTACTCCGCCATCGTTACTCCCAGTTCCAAGTTCTTGGGCGGATAATTGTTAATGTATTTTTCCAGTTTGGCGCCGCGCAAGGCAGCGTGCATTCCTTCTTTTCCCATCACTTCTTCGATGGCAAGAAAAAACAAGCGGAGGGCATCGTTGGGCATTTTGCGATCTTCGGGCATAGGGAACTCCTAGCAACTTATTTGCGACGCGGCGCGGGAGCGGATTCCTCCGCCGCGTTTTCCAAGATCACGTAAAGCAATTCCAGCAAGACACTTTTGACGCTTTCTTTTTGTGTCGCGATGCAAGGGAGGACGCGCACGTCTTGATCCAACCCCAGAGCGATTTTGAGGTCTTCGGGGGGCCAGGCATCCTCGTCGTCCTGCTTGTTGGCGGCAATGACAAAGGGCGTATTGCTGTACGTGCGAAACGTATCGAGGATACGCCGCGCCTCGCGGAAGGTTTCGGGGCGCGCGCTATCTACCAGCACCACAAAGCCCAGCATCCCTTCCGACAAAATTTCCCACATAAAATCGAAACGCTTTTGTCCGGGTGTGCCGAACAAGTAGAGCGCGAGGTCTTTATCAATCGTGATGCGCCCAAAGTCCATCGCCACTGTGGTTTGTTCTTTGATTGAGCGTGTGTGATCGGTGACGCGGCGTTCGGTGCGTACCACCGGAATTTCACTGATGCTACCGATGAATGAAGTTTTGCCCGAATTGAACGGACCGGTCACTACCATCTTGACGGTTTGCATAATTTCGTGCTACCCAATCGAACCAAGAATTATTTCGCGCTTAGATTTTGCGGATGCGATCAATTACGCGTAGCAACACATTGCGCCCGACCGGCGGCGGCGCGGGCGGTGGCAACGGCACAGGCGGACCACCACCTGGCGGCGCGGCGGCTGGTACTACGTCCACCAAACCGGCTGTTTGCAAGCCGTACACAATGCGCCGAATTTGGAATTCGTCCATCTTCAAAAAGTTGGCAATCTGACGAATCGTGTTGCGCGAGTTGATGAACGAAATCACTTTCCACTGTTCGACACTAAGGTTGATATTGCGAATATTGATGTCGGGACGTTCGGCGAATTTGAGGGGAACATCCAAGTCGGGTAGTTCGTCGCGCAAGTGTTCCCACTCTTGCACACGGCGACTACCTTCGATGATCAGATGATCGAGATTGACGGCAACGGTGATGCGTTCGGGTGGCGGCAACACATTCGGATCGAAACGAAAAGTGCCTTGATGCCATGTAAAGAGGGTATAGACCGATTCGAGGAGATAGTTCTTGACACCCTGAATGATGTCGGCTTGGCTCAAGACGTTGTTCTGAATCATCAGCAAGCCCAGTTCTTTGTCTGTGTCCACTTGGGCGCGCGCGCGAATCGCTTTGGCTTGGTCTGCGGTCAATTTGCCGACTTGGACAAGAATGTCGGTGAGGCGCGCGGTTTGTCCGTCCATCGCCGCTTGGATCAGTTTGCCTTCTTTGAAATACAAACGCGCGGTGGTCGTACTGTCGCGCTGCAGTGTCAGCGCGCCGGTTTTACGCGCCAGATAAATCAGATTGAGGAGTTGATTCAGACTAACGTCTTTGAGGTTTCCTTTAAGTGCCATACGGGGCTAACCTAAGGTTTTTCAGGTGAATTATACCCTTAATCGTTTCCCAAGTCAATTGGCCTTTTGTCCTGTGTTGTGGCGACGGCTGGCGCCAGCGCGCGTTCACGCCACCACAACACTCCGCCGGGCAAACTACTCACGACAACGATGAGATGAAACAGCAAGGACATTGCCAACGCGACTTCGCTCGACATTCCCACCAAACCAAAGAAAAATACCGCTGTGGCTTCTTTGGGTCCCAAGCCGTTGAACGAAATGGGAATCAGCAGGACGAATGCAATCAGGGGATTGAACAGAAAAAAGTAGAACAGCGAAACGGTTTCGCCCAGCGCGTACGCTACCGTGTACCACACCAGCGTTGTCACCACAACGATACACGCGGAGATTGCCACATTGAGCGCGAGCGCGCGATAACTGTGCCGATACACTTGGAGTGCCTCGAACACGCGTTGTGCCATCGGGCGCAAGGGACGCAAGAGCGAAAAATCGAAGAGGTATTTGACGCGCTGAGAAAAGCGTCGGCTAAACAATAACGCCGCCGCAAACAAGAAGATCGTCGCGGTGACTACGGTCGCAATTTCGAGTTGTTGCAATTCCGAACCGCGCGCGAGCACGAGTGTCGCAAGGGTTGCCATCACCACTGCCGCGCCCAAGAACGCGACCAAGCCCATCAGCCGATCCACGAGCACCGAGATCGCGGCGGCTTCACTACGTCCGCTTGCGCGCATCAAACCGTACGCGCGCACTACATCGCCGCCCACATTGCTGGGCAACAGATTGCCAAAGAACAATCCCACAAAGTAATACATCATCAAGTCGTTGAACGGAACGCGAATGCTTTGCGCGCGCACGACAATGTCCCATTTCAATACGCTGAGACCAATCGCCAAAAAATAGAGCGCCAGCGCGAGCACCAATGCCATACCGTTCGCGCGCGCAACGTGGTACATCATCGTGTTTACATCCACGCGCGAAAAAAGAAAGACGATGATCGCGATGGTCACGCCGATTTTAATCAAGGTGAATAGAGTTTGTTTCATTTTCTTAAGGTAACAAAGAGTGTTCGCGCGCCGTCGGTTCGGGTTCGTTCTTTTGCTCCACGCGTTTGGTGGACCACGCAATATCCCAAACCACGTGTTTGTCCCCTTTGATATAGTAATCGTACGAACCGAGAACACGCGCGAGGGCTTCGACCATCGCTAGCGAAAAGAGGGTAAAGATCAAGCGCACGGCTTTGCCAAATTCTTCAGCGGCGATGCGTAACACACGCTTGGTATCCAAACTCGACACGCGATAGCCGTACTTGTGAACCAGATGTAAATGCCCGGCGTAATTGCGTCGGCGTTGCATAATGAACTCGCCGAGTGTTTCGGGTCCCATATTGTACACGACCGCATCGGGCGCATAGCGCACTTGCAGACCGCGCCGAATCACCAACGCTTCGACGAACGCTTCGTCCATTGCCACGTCGGGCGGCAGTTGATCGAACACTTTGCGAAATGCAATCAGTTCGCCCAAGCGCGGAATTTCAAGACACAATTGATGTTCCAAACGCAGGCGCAGGTGCGACATATAACCGATGACGTGTTCGGGCACATTCACCGGAATTTTTTGCGCGCCGGTCATTCCAATCGTCGGGTCGGCAAACAACTTGACCAGATTTTCGATGCTATCGTGGCGCGGCAAGGTATCGCCACTTTCGAGCACGCAAATCTCTTCGCGCGCGTGCCGCAAGAATTGATTGATCGCCGAGGTCTTGCCCTCGCGGCGCGGTTGCACAATCAGTTTGATGCGCGGATCCTTTGCTGCATACTCTTGCACAATCTCCACCGTGCGATCCGTGCAACCACTCGCCACCACGATAATCTCAGTGATTTCGACTTGGTGCAATTCTTGGGCAAGCATCGCCTCAAGCAATTTGCCGATGTTGGCTTCCTCGTTATGCGCGGTGATACCGACACTACAGCGAATCGTCATTTACACTCCCCACTGAGTCAGAATCATTTCAAAAATGGCAGTGGTTTCTTTGGTTAGAGTATAAACCGAAAAGAATAAAGGCGCAAAAATGAACACACTGCCGATTTCACGCGCGCGGACGCGTTCGCTTGCGATACGCACCGCCACAAGCATCAAACCCAAGACAACGAGCATCACGACGAACGCGAACAGCGCGCGCGCTTCGAGCCCCGGCATCACGAGGGGCGCGCGAATCGGACTGCCGTTGTGCGCAACAAGTGGTTGCAACCACGCGGCAATCGTCGCGCTAGTGAACAATCCCAACGATAGAATGACCGATGACCGAAGACCGACGACGGAGTTTTCGGTCAACGGTCTGCGGTCTTCGGTCAATCGAACAAACAGCCACACGAAGAACAAACTGTGCGCGGTGCCCAACAGCGCATACACCCACCAATGCGCGTGATTCGTCCACGCGGCATAGTACGGCGCGAGCGCGAGGTACGCTGTTGCAATCAACGTTGGATTCAAGAGGCCGTCGCGTTGGTGCGCCAATACCGTGACCAGCAAAAACGGCAACAACATCACATAGTAATAGCCCATCACCTTGCGCGAGGTGAGGAAAAACGCGAGCGCAATCAGTGTTGCCGTGAGGTAGAGACTCCAACCGCGTCGCGCGCCGATGAACGCAAGAATCGTCGCAACGAGTATCGTCACGATGGTCGAGTAACGTATCAGCACAAAATCGCTCGTCAATGCCTTCGGTTCGGCACGCGTCAGTCCCAACACCGCAATCATCCACGACGACGTTTGCACCGGCACATTTTCGACGTACGTGAAATTCATAAACACAAAGTCGTCCGAGTACAACACGAACGGCAGACACACGCCGCCGATGACCAGTGCGAAGAGCATCACCGCGCCGACGATGCTGAGCCAACGTTGCGCACGTTGGTTAGTAGTCGTAGCGACGCGCGCGTCCCACAGCCAGTACGCAAAGACAGGCAGCGCGAAAATGATGGCGATTTGTTTGAACAATACGGCAATCGCCAGCGCGAGCGATGACCAGACGCGCGCGCGTTTGGCTTCGTATCCGATGTACGCCAGGAGCACGAAAACAAGCCACTCGCTCTCAAAGTGCCCTTGCACTGCCGTATCGTAGAACGTGACTGGGTTGAACAGCCACAGCAACGCTGCCACACGCGCGCGCCATTCATTGTTGGTGCAGCGCGCAATCACGTGATAGAGCGCGATCGCCACACCAACGTCCGCGACAATCACAGGCACGCGCGCCCACACGTAATCGGGCAGGACGCGCGTCAAATCGCCAACGAACAATGCGAGAGCAACGACGAACGCGTGTAAGGGCGGATAAGCATAGGGCCAGGTGTGCGCCGCGCGCGATTGGGCATACAAATCTAGCGGAGTGTCATCAGCGAGCGTGCGCGCCGCGTGGATGAACGTTTGCACATCCCACGTTTGCGCAAAGTACGGATGCAAACTCAACGTGGCACTAACAATCGCAAGGACGTAAACGGAAACGCTGATGATGAAAAAGACCGCGCGGGATTTTTCTACCGCGCGGAGTGTAAAAGCGAATGTTCGTTTGAACACGCTCACTAACGCCATTGTTTGCATTATAACCGATTTGTCGGAAAACGTCTAACGATGATCACCTCACCGACGCGAGACAACGTTTCCGTCGGTCTTGCCATCCATCACGATATTCTTGCCGTTGCCCGCAAAGATGTTGTTGCGAATCTGAGTGAAGATGGCGTTAGAAAGTCGAATGCCTGCCACCGCGTTGTGATGAATAAAGTTGTTTTCGATTACGTTGTCGCGCGTGGCATACTTGTCGGGACTCGGTGGCAGAAAGCCGAATTGCTTGGGGTCCCATTCGTCCCAATACATATACACGCCAACGCGACTATTGACGATTTCATTGTTGGCGATGACACTCCCGCGACTATTCCAAGTGATGATGCCGTGATTACGCATATCGCGAATCAGATTGTTGCGTACTTCGGTGTTGGTAGTAAAACCAAAATACACGGCATCGTACGAACCCGCCATTTCATTGCCGATAATCTTATTGTCGCGGCAGAACGAGAATTCGATAGCATTGTACAGCGCGCCGAGAATTTTGTTGTTCTCGATGAGATTGTTATCACCGCAACGCATCGCATGCGCTTTGATGAAAATGCCGTTGGCATTATCGCCGAGCACTTGATTGTCTCTCACCACATTATTGCTCGAACCGTCTTGCAGAATGATTCCCGCTGCATCACAGC
>JAOACU010000471.1 GCA_026417715.1 Anaerolineae bacterium
CCGTACGCGACGCTGGTGCGAATCGAAGGAACACCGCGCCTCGCGCCACAACGCCGCGTGCACGCGCGCATCGGTGATGCGATTGAACTGATCGGATACGATTTGGCACGCGAGGATGAGCGTATCGTCTTGAACGTGTATTGGCGCGCGCTTGAGGTGATGTGCGAGGATTACACCGTGTTCGTGCATCTCGTCGGCGTGCTGAATCCGCAGACACGATCGCCGCTGTGGTCGCAAGACGATACACAACCCGCGCGCGGATCGTATCCCACGTCGCGTTGGCAACGCGGCGAAATCATCGTGGACGAGTATCGTTTGCGCGTGGCGGGTTTGCCGCGCGGCGAATATCACATCGAAATCGGAATCTACAATCTACACACCGGCGCGCGCTTGCGTGTCGAAGCAAGTGACGCGCCAATGGAGAGTGACCGTGTCGTTTTCGAGAGAATCACAGTACCGTAACATTTTCGCCACTGGCGATTTTGCGCGCGAACGACGTCGCGTGCCACCGATTCTCATCGGTTGTCTCGCGCTGTTGCTGATGGTGTGTTGCAATTGCGTGGGGCTGGTGTTGGGTTTGCAGTTCGGTGGCGGGTTGGGTAACCTGACCAAATCAGCGCAGTTGCCCTTTGCAAGTAAACCGACGGTGACACCGACCGTTGACAGGAACGCGCCAGTGCCACTGCGCACGCCGGGCTTGATGGACAATCGGTTGGAGTTGACAGTCATCAACGTCCAACGTCCGTTGAAAGTTGAAGGTGGCATCGCGCTGCCGCCGAATCAACAATTCATTTTGGTCACGGTGAAAATCGCGAACAAATCCAGCACCACGTTGCAAACGACTGCCGCTGATTTCAAAGTACGCGGCGGTGGTGGTTTGACGTACGATGCTAATCCCAAGACCGTGACCATTCCCAACTTGTTGACCGATTTGAGCATCGCGCCCGGCAAAACGGTGGAAGCCGAATTGATTTTCCAGATTGCGGTTGACGATTGGGATTTGCAACTGTTCTGGAAGGCAGGTAATCAAACGCGCGCGTTCAAGTTGGAAAAATAACGTAGGACAAGTTTCAAACTTGTCCTACCTCTGTGCAACACAATGATTCTTGTCTTTGCCGCAATCATTTGGCTAGCGGTGTTTCTCGTCGCGCTCACGCGTCGCCAGCACAGTGACGCGTGGCGCGACGTTTTGGCGATGGGTGGCATCGGCGCGGCGACCGTTGGTTTCTTTTGGCGATTGCTTGCGGGGCAAGTGTGGATGCCAGCGGGCGGCGGTGATCTCGCGCCCTTTTTGTATCCCACCTACGCCTTCGCTGCCGAATGGTGGCGACGCGGCGTGATGCCGCTTTGGAATCCGCACCTCTTTGCCGGTGCGCCCTTCGTCGGCGATCCTCAATCGGGCATTTTTTATCCGCTCAACCTCCTCACGTTTTTTCTCTCCGCTCCACTCACGTTCCGCGATATGGAGTACCTCGCGGTGTTGCATTTTTTCATCGCGGGCGTAGGGATGTATGCGTTTCTTCGATGGGGAGAGTGGGGATTAGAGATTAGAGATTGGAGATTGGGGATTGATACAATCTCTAATCTCCGCTCTCCAATCTCCCGATGGGCAGCAGTTGCTGGCGCACTCGCGTTTGAATTCTCCGACTTGTTCATCACGCACTTTGGTAACTTGAATCTGATTGCTGTCGTCGCGTGGATGCCGCTTGTGGTGTTGTTCTACCACCGCGCGGTCACGGATCGGCGCGCGTCGTTTGCGGTGCTTGCAGGAATCTTCCTCGCCATCGCTTTTCACGCTGGGCACATCCAGTCGTTCTTGTTCATTGTGTTGGTGTTGGTACTTGTCGCGTTGTGGCACGTTGTGGACGGAAGACGAAGGACGAAGGACGGAGGACGGAGGACGAAGGACAAACACGTTTCCGTCTTCCGTCCATTCTCCGTCTTCCGTCTTCCGTCTTCGGTCTTCGATCTGTCATCCTTCGTCTATTTGGCTTTTGTAGGGTGCATTGCACTCGGACTCGCCGCGCCTGCGCTGCTGCCGAGCATCGAATTCACGCAACACACC
>JAOACU010000472.1 GCA_026417715.1 Anaerolineae bacterium
GATGTAGAGCGCGGTGTAGAAGATTTCGATGGACGCTTGTCACGGCAGAATCATCGTGCCTAGCACCGTGTAACGCATCATCGAAAGCATGCCGAGTTTGATTGGTGCAAAGAACACACCAGCCGCAAACGGCTTGAGTGCATCGAAGAGAGTAACCGCTTTGTGCAAATCGTAGGCAAATGCATTCAGCCCATCGAATCCCATTGCGCCGACGAACAGAACGAGCGTGAGTAGAATCGGCGCGGGTGGTATCCCCTTGGCGCGTCCGCGTCCCAGTATCCCCAAGTACGCCCACACCGCCAGGAATCCCACGTACATCCCAAAATCGCGCGCCTTGAACGGCAACCTGACCGGCTCTTCGGGAACAAGAAGTGCAAACACCGGCACATCCGCGCGGAGAAACGTTTCCCCCGGAAACGTCGTGCCACCGAAAGAGTACGAGTGGATCTGTCGTTGCGGTCAGAGAGGAACGTTTGCACAATTGAATTGTATTACCGTGCTAAAATCAACGCAGGGTCACCCAGCCAAACAAAGGTGTCAATCACTTCGCGCCTATCGGGTACGGTGCCGTCAATGCGTTGTTTGGCGCGCATAATGGCTTCGCCGAACGTGGACGTGGGGTTCGCCGATATTTCGGCAAAGAGCGCGCGCATCAACTCTTCTTGTGATTGTGGCAACGACAAGCCCGTTGGCACTAAACCCGCCACGATGCCGCCATCGTCCTTGAACAACAACTCTTCAGCGAGCGAATTCTTTTGCGGGTGATAGAAAAATCCGTCGAGGCATGTGGGCGTGAAGAGAATCGGTGTGCGCGTGCCATTCTTGAGCGCGCCTAAATGCTCTGGGCTGAAGAGCGGACCTTCTGCCCACGTATCAATCGAACCGTGACCGATGTACACGAGCCAACGCACACCTTCATTCCAACGCGCCAGCATCTCGGCGCGCGCGGCGTTCACATCGCCGCGATAATCGGCAAGGTAAATTTTGCGCGCGACAAGTTGCGGTGCTTGCGCAATGAGCGCGTCCGACATTGACACGAACGATGGCTCTTTGTCATCCGCGATGAAGAGCGCGCGCGTGAGCCAATCGGCGCGCGTGTTCAACGATGATTCGTATGCAATCGTCTTGTTGACGACACGCGTCACCTGTTCTGCTGTTTGCGCCGGAATGCGACCGATTGCCAGCGCGGGATGTCCGCTTTTGTCGTCCGGTGCCACAAACCAATTGTCGCTGGCAGTAAGTCCCAAGTGTGGTGTCTTGAGCAAAAAGGTCGGCACAAGATTTTTGTTCGCACCTTTTTGATAATCGCGATAATCGTAACTTGCCTTGCCCACAAAAAGCACAAAGCGCAACGATTGCCAATGCTGCCGTGCCCATTCGATCAGTGCGCGTAGCGCGTGGGGCGATTCTTCGCCGTACGCAAATTCATCGTACGCTTGTTCGGTGGTGACGATGCGCACGCGCAAGCCCTGCCGCGCGCGCCACTCGACGAGAGGTTGCAACGCGTTGACGAAATTTGGATGGGTGATGATGAGATAATCGGCGGCGCGTTCGGGCGCGCGCACATCACTCATTGTCATTGGTACGATGCGTGCAACCGCCTGCGCGCCGTTCGGTCCAATCGCCAGCCAACGACGCGGCGCGGACGCATCGGTCGCGAACGTCAGTGTGCGCGCGGCGATTTGCGTGTTGGTCACGCGCATCGGCGCGCGCGAATCCGTGATGTCGTAGAGTTCGATGGCATCGCCGCTGAATCCTTCGATGCGATACGCGCCCGCGCCCGCCGTGAATTCGAGACGATCGTTTTGCGCGACGAGTCGGCGTGTGTACGTCACATCGAGCGCGCGCAAGAGAGTGATGTCGGCTTGCGCGCCAGTATCGCCGGGCGCGACGAGTTGGAGCGCGTTGTCACCTGCGCGCACCGCGTTCGCGGGAATCGTCGCCGTGATGACACGCGCACCTTGACCGTCCCATTTGTCATCGGCGATGCGTGTGCCGTTGAAGGCAAGGCGAAGGTGATGGTCGGGATTGACCGCGTCTTGCGTGCTACCCCACAGGTG
>JAOACU010000473.1 GCA_026417715.1 Anaerolineae bacterium
CGGCTACACCGTTGCCGAGTATCGCACGCTCGTCGAAAAGATTCGCGCGCGCCTTCCGTATGCCAGTATCGCCACCGATGTTATCGTCGGAATGCCTGGCGAAACCGAAGCGCAATTCCGCGCCACGTACGATTTGCTGGCTGAACTGCAATTCGATATGGTGCACGTCGCAATGTTTAGCCCGCGTCCGAACACCGTCGCCGCGCGCTGGGATGACGATGTGCCACCCGACGAAAAAGAACGTCGGCGCAAAGCGATTGACGCGTTGCAAGCGGACATCGTGGGCAAGATCAACGCGCGATACTTGGGACAAATCGTTGAGGTGTTGGTCGAGGAAAAAGCCAAGCATCGGTGGAAAGGGCGCACGCGCACGAACAAACTCGTCTTTTTCGAGGACGATACGCGCGATTGGCGCGGCAAACTTGCGCGCGTCAAAATCGAGTGGACAGGACCTTGGTCAATGATCGGCACAGTGGTTGACGCAGTGCAGCGAACGTGATACAATCAGGGTGGAGGTCGGAGTGGCGGTCAGTTCAGCACAAGTGAAGCGATTGCAAGAACAAATCAAGAAATTGCGGTTGGAGAACGCGCGCCTCAAAAAGCAACTTGGTGGTGGTGATAATGCGACACAACGCGTTGCACGTAAGCGACGTATCATTAAACTGGGAGACTTGAAAGATGCTCCAGAAATCACGGAGCACGACATTGCACAAGCGCGCGCTCAACATGAACGAGGCGCGTTCATACTGACTCCTTTGGTTACAGACTCGCGCAAGCGAACTCGCCTCTTGAAAACTGTCACTAGGCGAATGAAGCAAACGCCTCTTCCTCTGAGTGCCAAACGCTTTACGCGAGAAGAACTGTATGAACGCCATTGATACCAACATCTTGCTTTATGCCCACGACTCGCGCGAACCCGCCAAGCAAGCAACGGCTATCGCGTTGATTGAGTCGTTAGACGATGGCGCGTTGCTCTGGCAAGTAGCCACCGAATACCTTGCGGCAAGTCGCAAACTGGTGCCACTCGGTTACAACTACAAACAGGCATGGCAAGACATTCGCGATTTGCGCGCGGTCTGGCACACTGTTCTTCCAACTTGGAATGTTCTGGATAGAGTCGAATCTTTGCTCACTCGATACAGTCTTTCGTTCTGGGATGCAATGCTCATTGCTACTTGCCACGAAGCCAACATTGTGCGCTTGTACTCAGAAGATTTTGGTGCATATCCGCAGATAGACCATTTGGAGATCGTCAATCCTTTCAAGTGAGTCGAGTATGGGCATCACTATTCATTACAGTGGCAAATTAGACGATCCGCGCGTCTTGCCTCAACTTTTGGCGGAGGCGCGGCATTTTTGTTTCCAACGTCGTTGGCGATACCTCGATGTAGATGATCGCATCATTGGCAAGTTGGATGATGAAACCCCGGTGGACGATGTGATGCGCGGCATCATCATTCAACCGCATCCCCAAAGCGAAAGTGTGTTTCTCACGTTCAATCAAGATGGCGAATTGTGTTTTTACATACCGCAAGCCGCGCCCGGACATTTTTGGCGCAACACGTCATTGTTCACCAAAACCCAGTTCGCACCGCTCGATGTGCATGTTTCGATCTGTGAATTATTCACCCTCATCCGCGACAAATATTTTCCCGGTTTGCAAGTCGTGGACGAAGGTGAGTATTGGGAAACGCGTGACCTCGCGCGCTTGGCTGAGAATTTCGAGACGTTGAACACGCTCATCAACAAAATCGCTGACGCGCTCCAAGATCCCGAACATCCGATCACGCGAGAACTCCAGAACGTCCTTGATACCGAAGCCGACGACACGCCGCAAGACAAACGCGAGAAAAAAGGATTACGCTTTGAGCGAGGCGCAAAAATCAGACTGCCCGATCCATTGTGGAAACGCGGACACGGGCGTAGTGCGGGGCGGAACTGAAAGTCTAGAAGGCGAAGAAGGCATCAGACGGCACAGAAGGCGAAGAAGGCAGAGAGGGCGTGAGAGGGCGAAGAGGGCGTGAGAGAGTGAAGCCTTCTCCACCGTCT
>JAOACU010000474.1 GCA_026417715.1 Anaerolineae bacterium
GCGGGTTGCAACGTACCTGCGATTATGGGTACGCGCGTACTGACGACTTGGCGCGAGCGCGTGATTGCGGCAACGCTCCTTGTCCTGACTCCCTGTTCAGCGCGCATCGCGGTCATCGCCGGCGGTGTTGCGCTCTTGGCGGGCTGGCATTATGCCACTGCAATTCTGTTGATTGCGCTGGCAGTGATCATTGTTACTGGTCTGGGCTTGACGCGTCTGTTGGCTGGGCGTTCCGATGATTTGGTGATGGAAATGTTTCCGTTCCGAATGCCAACAGCATACGTCGTAGCGCGCAAGACGTGGTTTCGCTTTCGCGAATTTCTGTTCACCGCTTTGCCGATTGTCGTCGCGGGCAGTCTAGTGATGGGCGCACTGTACGAAACCGGCATCGTTTGGGTTTTTAGCGCGCCACTCGCACCGATTGTGGAAGGGTGGCTGGGTTTACCAGCCATCGCTGGTCTAACTTTGATTTTTGCGACACTGCGTAAAGAACTCGCGTTGCAATTCCTGCTCGCGCTTGCCGCTGTGCAATACGGCGCGGGCGCAGAGAACATCTTGGCGTTTATGACACCTCAACAACTGTTTGTGTACGCGCTCGTCAACACGCTATACATCCCCTGCCTTGCTACCTTTGCTGTGCTACAAAAAGAACTCGGTCTGCGCACTGCACTAGGCATTTCCGCGTTAACGATTACGATTGCTATAGCCATCGGTGGCATTGCGCGTCTAGTCTTGAATTTGTTCCCCGTTACCTAGTCTTTGAAAAACCACTCCGAACACACGACGAATAAACGAATGGTGTCTTCCATTCGTTTATTCATTTCTAGATTTGCTGACCAGAACCTTGTTCTCTCTCGACATTCGTGGTATGATTAGCCCCAACGATGAGCAAACCCCTTGAACAACCCTTCACCCCGCGTTCCCCCGACGAACAACTGAAATACTTTGCCGATGTGTATCGCGACGCGGTGACGCCGCGCGCGCTGGCGCACCTACGCGCCCGCGCGCGTGAACTCGCCTTGCCACTGAGCGACGATGTGCTTCTTGTTTTCGCCGCGCTCGATCATCCCGACAAGGTGCAAACGTTCCTCAACACGCAAATTTACTACTACGATGATCACACCGTCGCACACGTCGAGCCGACGGCGCGCTCGCCGTACGCGGTGTTGCAAACCGCGTTCGCGCACTGCTTTGAAGGCGCGCTGTTTGCGTACGCGGTGAATTTTTTGCATGGCTACGAACCGCGCCTCGTCTTGTTGGAGTCGAGTCAAGACGCCGATCACAACCTTGTGGTGTTCCAAGACGCGCGCACGGGCTTGTTCGGTTGCAACGCGCACTCGGCGTATCCAAATCTCGATGGACGTACGGCACAGTATCGCACGTTGCGCGCGCTCGCTGAATCGTACCGCCCATTTTACTACAGCGATTTCACGCGCGACCCGCGCGACCTCACACTCGTCGGTTATTCCGAGCCAATTGACCTTGTTGCCAAGTACGGCGTGGCGTGGATTGCGTCCGAAAAGCCGTTGTGGGACATCTATTACACCTACATTGACGACCGCGTGCGCTTTCACTATCTCGACGATGACTCGAACGCCACCCACGCGTATCCGTTGATTCGCGCGATCAAAGAACGCTGGTTGCGCGTGGATGCGCGCGGCAAGGTGTTTGTGAGCGTGGACGATTTTTCGCCGGCGATGCGCGCGCTGTGGGACGCGTTTTGGAACGCGTACGATACGAGTTATCCACGTGCACGCGGGCGCGCGGCGGAAATCGAAACCGAGTTTCGACGCTTGACTGGCACCACGCCGATTGACTTGAACATCAACGTCGAAGAGTTGCAGGGATTTTTGGACGCGGGGTTTCAAATCAACCAACTCGTACGCAAAGAAATGTAGGGGCGAGTCGCCGACTCGGGTAGTGATCAAAAAGTAATGCTGAGAGTGTCATTCTGAGGCGCGTCTTTTGCGGTGCTGAGCGAAGCCGAAGCAAGAATCTCTCAAACCACTTTGCGAGACGCTTCGCTGCGCTCAGCGTGACAGAG
>JAOACU010000475.1:0-351 GCA_026417715.1 Anaerolineae bacterium
GTTTCGGTGGTACGCTCATCGCGTTGTTTATGCGCGTAGGCGGTGGCATCTACACCAAAGCCGCTGATGTCGGTGCTGACCTTGTCGGTAAGGTGGAAAAAGATTTGCCCGAAGACGATCCGCGCAACGCGGCAGTGATCGCCGATCTGGTAGGCGATAACGTTGGCGATTGCGCCGGTATGGCGGCAGACATCTTTGAATCGTACGAGGTGACCATCGTCTCCGCGATGATTCTCGGCATCTCGGTCGCGATGGCGGGTCCAACGTTTGAATTCAAATGGATTTTGTTCCCCTTGCTCGTCCGCGCTATCGGTGTCATTTCCTCGATCATCAGTACTTACTCGGTGCGCG
>JAOACU010000475.1:361-2038 GCA_026417715.1 Anaerolineae bacterium
GCGCGATGGGAGAGGAAGAGAATGCGTTCAAAGCGATTGATCGTGGCTATCGCTTGGCGGCGTTGATCAGCATTGCTAGTTTCTGGCTGATTGCGTTGACGTATATGAACGATTGGCGTGTAGCGGCGGCGACCACCGCTGGTGTGTTGCTGGCAGTGATTACCAACACACTGACCGAGTACTTTACAGGTACGGAAAAATCTCCGGTGCAGGAAATCAAACAAGCCACCACGGGCGGACCAGCCACCACGATTCTGGCTGGCTTGTACGTTGGTATGGAATCGTCGGTGTGGGCAATCTTTGCCGTGTCTGCCGCGATTTTCGCTAGCGTGCTGATTTTTGCGGGCGAAAGTGTGACGCTGATTTTGTACGGTGTTGCGCTCTGCGGTATTGGCCAATTGACGTTGACCGGCAACAATATCAGTATGGACGCGTTTGGTCCCATCGCCGATAACGCGAATGGCATCGGCGAAATGTGCAGGATGGATCCCAAAGCGCGCAAGATTATGGCAGACCTCGACGCGGTAGGCAACACGACCAAAGCCGTGACCAAGGGTATTGCCATCGCTTCGGCTGTGATCGCGGCGGTCTCGCTCTTTGGTGCTTATGGCGACACGGTAATTCAAACACTCCATAGTCTCAAGTTGCCGACCCCCGATCACTTTGTGATCAACGTAGCCGTGCCCGAAGTGTTTATCGGAATGTTGATTGGTGGCGCGATTCCGTTCCTCTTCAGTTCAATGACGATTCGCGCGGTCGGTCGTTCGGCGAATCTCATTGTAGATGAGGTGCGACGCCAGTTTCGCATTCCCGGTTTGATGGAAGGCAAAGTGCAACCCGACTATGGCAAGGCGGTGGAGATTTGCACTGCCGCCGCGCAGCGCGAGTTGTTGGGGGTTGGCGCGCTGGCGGTGTTGGTGCCCCTCATCGTCGGTTTCTTGTTGCACGAGCAAGCCCTAGGCGGTTTCTTGGCAGGCGTCATCTTGTCAGGGCAATTGATGGCGGTGTTTATGGCGAATGCGGGTGGCGCATGGGATAACGCCAAGAAGACGATCGAGGACGAGCCGCGCGACTTGGCGAAGAACACAGGCAAGGGTTCCGAGCGTCACAAAGCCGGTGTCGTTGGCGATACGGTCGGTGATCCACTCAAAGACACAGCCGGTCCCGCGCTCAATCCGATGATCAAGGTCATCAACTTGGTGGCGGTGCTGATCGTTCCTCTAGTCGTGCAAGTGTCACAAGCCACCAAGACTGGCACTTGGCTTTCGATGGAGAGTTTGCCGTACGCGGGTATTGCACTCGTCAGTTTGGCGATTGTGGTGTGGGCGTTGTGGTACTCGCGTCGCGGCGCGTTCAAGTTCGAGACGCCAAGTTAGAATGTGAAAACAACAAGGGCGAGGAGAAATCCTCGCCCTTGTTGTTTTTTACCGTACGATGCGGTGAATCAGCGGTGGCGGAGATGGCGGAGCATCGCTAAAAGTGATGGCGGCGAGCAAGCGCGCCTTTGCCGCGTCAAACTTGGCGCGATCGTTCGCGTGCAAGGTGAAAAGTGGTTCGCTGCGCGTCACGCGTGCGCCGACCTTACGATGGAACACGACGCCAACGGCGCGATCAATCGGATCGCCTTTTTTCGCGCGTCCACCGCCCAAATCCACGACCGTCAAGCCAACTTCTTGC
>JAOACU010000476.1 GCA_026417715.1 Anaerolineae bacterium
GCAGTTGGCGATCCCGATGTCGGCGGCGAACCCGGGACGCCCTTTGAAGAGTTGCCCGACGATTGGTGTTGTCCTGAGTGTATTGTCAGCAAAAATGCGTTCAAAGAAATTGCTCCTTTGCGCGACGTTGTTTACGCTAGCATTTTTAGGAATAGGTTGTGGCGTAGTTGACGCGCGGATTACCTTCTACTCAAATGAGGAATGGAAATCCGAGATGCGTATGATTCTGAATCCGCAAGAGACAGCGCAATTGGGCTCAACTGTGGAGGCAGAATTATCAAAGCAAGCGGCAAAGTGGAAGTCTCAAAACGTGCGCTACGAGTGGCGGAAAGAAAAAGACGATGCAAATACGGTCTATGTCATCACGACGGAAGGCAGGGGTTGGAAGTTACTCAACGAGATGGTGTTCAATAGTAAGGCAAGTATTCAATCAACGGACAAGGGAGTGCGCGTCTCCTATCGCGAATCGGGATTGATTGGAGCTCGTGCCACAACTTTGCGGTTGACTGGCGGCAAAATCATATCAAGCAATGCTGATGAAGTAAAGGGCAATACAGCCATTTGGTATAACGTCAAATATGGCGACCAAGTGGATGTCGTCTTGACAGAGGCATCAAAAAGTCCAATACCAATTCCGTGTCCTGGTGGTTTGGCAATCCTCGCACTTCTGTTGCCATTTGGATTCTACGTTAGTCAACACAGAAGTTAAAAACCAAAATGCACGAACCGCAAACACACGCACGCCGACCACGCCACGTACGCGGCTTTTTGACGAAGTTGGTTGGCATAGTTGGACGGTGGCTTCAATTCGCGGGTCACTTTGGACGTGGTCGGTGCACTATGCCGTTTGGCGACACGGCATTGTCACGTATACTCACGCAGAACGAAAGCGCGCAAAATTGACACCCACTACGATACGGTAGTAGAATGTTGATAAACACCAACGGCAGAAAGGAGCGCAGAATGATTTTTGATGATGTCGCCAAGGAATTGCACGATAGGTCTTCACGTGGTGAGATGCTTTCAGTAGAAGAGCAAAAGCAATTGCAAGAGTGGTACGCGCATCAAGACACTGCCGAAAGCAAAATGTTAGGATTGCCCACCAGCGAAGAAACGGTGGTGGCTCTTCAAGCACAAATCAACACGGCGTTGGCTCAATTGATAACAGTTACAAAGCGCATCCAAGAGGTTGCTTCGGAAAACGAGATCTTGCGACGTGAAATTACTATATTGCGTCGTCAACTGATGCAACAAGTTGGAGCGCAACCCGCATGACTATTACCAATGAAATTCGCGAACAAGTGCGACAGCGCGCCAACTTTGCATGTGAGTTTTGCGGTGTCACCGAAACAGACGCAGGCAGCGAGTTGACCATTGACCACTTTCAACCAATTACAAAAGGTGGCGGTGATGGGCTTGAGAATTTGCTCTATTGTTGCCATCGGTGTAATCAATACAAACTCGATTACTGGCCCACGCACCCTAGCGAACCTTCGCTTTGGAATCCTCGTCGCGAGCCAGCCGCGCAACATTTCCTTGAATTGGACAATGGAACGCTGCATCCTTTGACAGATACAGGTGCTTTCACATTGAAACGCCTACGTTTGAATCGCCCACCACTTGTCGCATATCGTATTCGAAAACGACAACAAGCCGAAGAAATCCGCTTGTTGACTCGTTACCGCGAAATGGTTCAGTTGTTGGAACAGTTGAACACGCAATTGTTCATACTCACGGAGGAACAGCGACAACTTCTTGAAGAACAACGCGAGTTATTGAGACTGTTGTTGAACGCGCAAGAATAGAACGCCGCCGACACACGTACCACGACAACGGCTCAAACCCAACGGGCGAGGACACGTGCATGCCTCGCCCGTTTTTTATCACCACCCACCGTCTCACTGTCCCACTGTCCTGCTGTCCCACTGCTCCACTGTCCCACTGTCATACTGTCCCACTGCCCCACTGTCCTACTGCTGTCTCTTATACACATCT
>JAOACU010000477.1 GCA_026417715.1 Anaerolineae bacterium
CCGCCGGCCCCGACTCAACCGCCGGCGCCAACCGCTGTTCCCACGCGTGCACCCGCGACGATTGAATTCTTGGCGTGGGGCGACACCACCGATGGTCCCGCATGGGAGAAACTCAAACCCGCGTACGAAGCCAAGTTCCCTGGGCAAAAGGTGAACGTCACGCCAGTCGCCGATCCCAACGCCAACTTTTACACCAAACTGCAAACGATGTTCGCCGGCGGCACACCACCCGATTTGGCGTCGTTCCAAGGTTGGGAATGGCAAGTGTATGCGGACAAGAACTTGCTCGCGCCGATTGACGACTATGTCGCGCGCGACAAAGTGACCGCACCCTATCCGCAAGGATTCACCAGCGTCGAACAGAGCACGCGCCGCAAAGGCAAACTCTATCTCGTCCCCTTGCAAATGGGCGTGATGGTGATGTTCTACGCCAAGAAGAATTTCGACGAAGCCGGCCTCAAGTACCCCACCGATGATTGGACGTTCGAGCAATTCGTCGAACTGGCGCAGAAACTCACTGACGCTGGCAAGCGAAAATTCGGCTATCAATGCAACGGCAACTGGTTCCGCGACATTGGTTGGATCGTCTTGACAGGCAAACGCGAGTTTGATAACATCATTGACCCAAAGAAATCGCAATTCAACACGCCCGAAATCGTCAAGATGATCACGACCGTATCGTACGATATGCCGCACACGATGAAAGTCGCGCCGAATCCCACCGACACCTCGGGCGCGCTCACCATCAACACCGGCGCGTGCGCGATGAAGTACGAAGGTCCCTGGTTCTTGCCGCAACTCAACAGCCCGACGCTGCGCGAGCAGAAGAAGGAAGTGCCGTTCGATGTGGTGCGGATGCCCAAGGGTGCGGCGCCAGGACGCCCGCATCGTGGTTGGGGCGAAGGTGTCTGCGTGGTCAAGACCCCCAAGGCGGAAGCGGCGTGGGAATTCGCCAAGTACTTGGTGAGCGAGGAAGGCAACAAGATGTACTCGGAAATCACTGGGCGCATTCCGTCCAACCTCCAACTCGCCGAGACGTGGTGGGTGCCGCGCGCCAAAGAATTGTTCGGCATCAGCAACGGCAAGGCGTTCATTGACGCATTCAAAGAAGGGCAGATTGATGTCGTCAGTGGCGTGCCGCGCTCGCGAATGTGGTCCGAAGTTGTCAAGCCCGTCGCATGGGACTTGATCAACAACGGTTCCGCCAAGCCCGCCGAAGTCTTGCCCAAGGTAGATGAACGCTTGCAAAAACTGCTCGATGACTATTGGAAATCGCAATAGTCATTGAGTTGGCTAGTCTGGTAGTCGCGTAGTCGGGGTCACCGACTACGCGACTACAATGGTGGAGGTAGTGCGATGGCTAGTATGGCATACCCTAGAGAACGCATCACACGTGCGCGCGTGCGCGAGTGGTTGGAAGGATATTTGTTCGCCGCGCCTTTTCTAATCGGCTTTTTCGCGTTCGTCGCGTTTCCAATGCTCTTTTCGATTTGGTTGATGTTTCAAAAATGGGACTTGTTGGGTGATCCCGTGTTTGTCGGTTTTCGTAACATCGAACGCGCGCTCACGGATGAACTCGCGCTCAAGTCACTCTACAACAGCGCGTTCTACACGGTCTTTGCCGTACCCATCCAACTGGTCATCTCGTTCACGCTCGCGCTCGCGCTGACCCAAGCGATCAAATTTCGCAGTCTCTATCGCGCGGGTTTCTACCTCCCCATCATCATTCCGATTGTTGCCACCGCGATTGTGTGGCAGCGCGTCTTTCATCCCGACTTTGGCATTATGAATGAGATTCTGGGTTGGTTCGGCATCCAACCGCAAAAGTGGCTGCTCGATCCGAACCTCGCCAAGCCCGCGTTCATCTTTATGTCGTTCTGGATGATTGGTCGTCAGATGGTCATTTTCATCGCAGGGTTGGGGAACATTCCAACACAATTGATGGAGGCGGCGCAAATTGACGGCGCGGGTAGATTGCGTTCGCTCTTCAGCATCACTATTCCCTTGATGACGCCGCTCATCTTTTACAATATGG
>JAOACU010000478.1 GCA_026417715.1 Anaerolineae bacterium
TTGAATCGCGCGGTGATGAACGCGCGCGCGTTCGGCGCACTCACGCTGAACGACGCGCTCAAGATGGCAACTGTGAATCCTGCGCGCGTGTTGGGAATGTGGAATTTGGGAAGTTTGAACGATGGCGCAGACGCCGATGTGGTGTTAATGGATGAGCGCGGGGAAATTCTGTTGACGATGGTTACTGGTCAAGTAGTGTATCAAAAAGACGGATGACGAAGAACGACCGCCTTCGTCCTCCGTCTTCCGTCTTTTTCACAGGAGGGACTATGCGTTCTACCATCTCACGTCGCCGCGTGTTTGAACTGGTTGCAGCGGGTTGTGTCTTGTTCGTCGTGCTGACCGCGTTAGCGATGCTGATTTATCCCGGCGGCACGGTTACCGACCCGACCACGCGTGGGTACTCGTTCTTTACAAACTTTTTCAGCGATCTGGGACGCACCGAGACGCGCGGAGGGCATCCCAATCTACTTGCGGCGGTGCTGTTTTTCATCGCGCTGACCGGCGCAGGCGCATCCCTGATCGCGTTCTTTTTAGCGTTCGCTGGGTTCTTTACGCGCACGCGTCTCGATCGCATCCTCGCGAGGTTGGGAACGTTCGTCGGCGTGATCGCGGGAGTGTGTTTCATCGGCGTTGCTTTCACACCGGCGAATCTGGCGAGCGCGTTGCACAATCAATTCGTCTTTGCCGCGTTCGAGGCGTTCACTGCCGCAACGATCGTGTATTTCATTCTTCTGATGCGCGCGCCCGATTATCCCAAACGTTACGCCGCTGTGTTTGGCGTGTTTGCGATTTTACTCGTGCTTTACTTGGGTCTGCTTTTTACTGGACCTAGCCCACGCACACCCGAGGGCTTGCTCATTCAGGCAACGGGGCAAAAGATCATCGTGTATGCGTCCATCGTCAGTGTGCTGATTCAATCGCTGGGCGCACGACAGCGTGTTGGGTGAAAACCGCGTCAACGAATGGACAAACATAACGCGCCACCTGCCTATCAGGTGGCGCGTTTGTTTCATCAAGCCGGCGATGGTGTGGGCAAAGGTGCCAAGCGCGGTGCCTCAGGTTCTTCGCGGCTGCGCGTTTGTGTTTCGGGTTTGGTGGCAGGTGGCTTGGTGGGACGCGGCGGTGCGGGCACATCGGCAAAGAGTGCCTCGAATTCCGGACCCTCGATTGTCTCTTCTTGGATTAGCCGCTCTGCCAACAAATCCAACTTGGCGCGATACATCGTCAGCACTTCACGCGCTTTGGCATACGCCGTCGTAATGATGCGTTTGACTTCCTCGTCAATCTCTTGCGCGACTTGCTCGCTATAGTTGCGCTGTTCGGAAATCTCGCGTCCCAAGAACACCAACTCTTCGCGATCACCAAACGTGCGCGGTCCCAATTTCTCGCTCATCCCATAGCGCGTCACCATCGCGCGCGCAATGTCGGTTACGCGTTCCAAATCGTTCGCGGCACCGGTGGTCACATCGCCAAAGACAAGTTCTTCGGCGACGCGTCCACCCAGCAAACCAGCGAGATCGTCCATAAACTTGGCGCGCCGTCCCAGATAGCGATCATCGTCCGGCAACGCGAGAGTGTAACCGCCGAACATTCCACGCGCGACAATCGAGACTTTGTGCACGGGATCGCAATTCGGTAGCATACGAATCACAACGGCGTGTCCTGCCTCGTGATATGCAACGATGCGTTTCTCTTCCTCACTAATCAAACGACTCTTGCGTTCGGGACCGGCAATCACTTTTTCGATAGACTCTTTGAGTTCGGTCATCGTGATTTCTTTTTTGTTGCGTCGTGCCGCAAGAATCGCCGCTTCGTTCACCAGATTTTCAATGTCGGCGCCGGAAAAACCGGGCGTTTGCTTGGCAATCACTTCCAAGTTCACATCTTTGGCGAGTGGTTTGCCGCGCGTGTGCACTTGGAGAATTTGCTTGCGCCCATTCATATCGGGACGATCCAACACCACACGCCGATCGAAACGACCGGGACGCAACAGCGCGGGATCGAGAATATCGGGACGATTGGTT
>JAOACU010000479.1 GCA_026417715.1 Anaerolineae bacterium
CAGTGGTCTCAACACCTGCCTTGCTGAGGACTACAGACCCTACCTCGCCCGCTAGCGCGCGCCGTCCTTCGTCGGTTGCCATTGTGGTCAGATACCGCGCAAAAGTCTCGGGGTCTTTGGCGCGAGCGGCAAGGTAGTTCACCACTGTGGCGGCACGATCCACTGTTTGCGATGCGCGCGCGGCAGGAGTCATCTCAAGTGGATTGAGTGAACGAATCTTCTCAAGAATCTGCTCACGGGTAGCACGGAACGGATTGAACGGCTTGCCCTGTACCAAGCCAAAGAATTGCCGTCCCGAATCTTTGACGTTGGCATACACGGATTCGCGGACTTTTGCCGCCCGAATCACGTCGTCGCTTGTTGCGGCGATAGGCACGCTGAAATCGGCTTCGGCTTTCAGAAAACGCGCTGCCCGTTCGCTCGACAGCCCCATACTCTTGGCAATCTCTTCAACCTGCTTTGCTCGCTGTGCCATCCCCGCCGCCGCGTACGCTTTCTGAATAGTTGCCAGCCGTTCTGCATTACGCGCCAGTCCTATGACTTTGCCCGGCACCTCGAACAGGATGTTCGACGGATCGAGGAACGCAGTTGCAATCTGCACAGGCGCAGGGGCTTTCTCCTCGAATCGGCTCAAGGCTTGCTCGCTGAATGCTTTGGCAACCGTCTCGGGCTTGGCTTTCAATGCTTGTGGTTCAAGTTGCCGAATCCGCTCGGCAATCTGTTGCGACTCTTCGGGTGTGGAGGCAAACTCCCCTTGAGTTTGGAGTTGGTTGAGTTCTTGCGCTGCCGCAATCCGTCGGCGCGCTTCGGCTACCGAAATCCCTTCCTGCTTGGCAACCCACTCGGGATCGCTCATCAAATCTGCCGCACCTATCACGCGCGGAAAGACTTGCGCCTGTCGGATTCCCTCAGCCACATTGCCCGCGATCGCGCCAAGTACCTGCTTGGCACCCGCCACACCGGGCACGTTCACATCCACCGCTTCGCCGAATTGTGCAAGCGCACCCTTCTCGGGTAGCCAACCGCGCGGTGTCTCTGCTGTCTCGAGCGCAAATTCACCGCCGCCTTGTGGTGGTTGGCTCGTGGTTCCTTCGGGTGTCGCCGCCTCACCACTTGGTTGCATCTGGCTCGCCACAATCGCGCGCGACCACTGATCCAGTTGCTCGTTCCAGCGCGGTTGGTTGGCAGCGGCAATGACCGCTTGTGCTGTTTGATCCAGTTGTGGATTCCAACCCACCGAACGAGTATCTACATTCGCTGGTTGAATCCCAGCGGATTGATAATATCGAATCGCCTCTAGACGATCGTCGTCCTGCGGGTTGAACGTTGGCACGGGCGCGCCCGTACGCGGCTCACGGGTCGGCGGATTGAGACGCCAGTCCGCATACATCCAGCGTAACCAATCGGGTGTCTGACTCTCGATATTCGGTACAGCGGTTGGCTCGCGCTCTTCTTGTGCCTGCGGTGCCAACGTGCCGTACTCTTCGGTCATTCTATCGTACCATGACTTTGGCACTTTATCCTCGCCCGAATAATCTCATCGCCCACTGACGCAAGTTCGCATCAGGAATATTCTCGAATGCTTGCTGATTGAACTCGTAGGGCGATTGCCGGTACCAATCCCGATACCCATACTGCCCCACGCTTCCACGCCCTTCCCACCCCTGGCTTTGCAACCAGTTCAAAATTCCGCTCCGCACCTCGGGTGCTACACCGTACAGGTTCACGTCTTCGATGCGCAGTTGGTTTGTCGGTCGTGTAAAATCGCCAGCCAGTGGTGTAAATGCAGGTGTCCACGTTGGCGGCGGTGATTGTGTTGGATTCGTCGCACCGACCCATTGATTGGGTTCGCCGCCCCAGCCTCCCAGTGTGCTGGCTTGTTGCGCTCGCCGCAACCACGTGTCCTTGAGCACCAGCGCATCTTGTGCTTGTTGCGGCTAAATCCCCCCCATCCGAATGGCATGCTCCAGTTGTGCCGCGTTCATCGTGGCAGG
>JAOACU010000480.1 GCA_026417715.1 Anaerolineae bacterium
TTGTCCGCGCACAATGATAGCAAAACATTATCTCGAGACGGAGGCACCTGTGGACAACCTGTGGGTTACAGCAACTTTCTGTGTTATTGACGACCTGATGGTGGCGGCAGGACATCGTAGCCACTCCCTTGCCCAAGTCCCCGACTCAGAAATACTCACCGTCGCCGTCGTTGCCGCCAAATACTTCCAAAACCATCATCAACAGGCGTTGTGGGTAATGTATTCGTTGGGTTATCTGTCGGGCAAGATTAGCACTTCGCGCTTCAATCGCCGTCTGCACGCCCTTGCCGACTGGCTTGTGTGGCTGGCCGAAATTCTCGGCGAGGTCTTTGCCAACGGCGACGTCTTTGTGATTGATTCCCTTCCTGTTCCCGTTTGTCGTCGCGCCCGTGCCTGGCGCTGTCGCAAAGTGCGTGGACGCCTCTACTGTGGCTATTGTGCGGCGAAGGACGAGAAATTTTTCGGTTGGCGGTTACAATTGGTTTGCACTCCGCAGGGGCAATCTGTCCGTTTTATCTTGCTGCCTGCGTCGTTGCATGACCTGACACCCCTGTATGAGCTAGCGGATGCCCTTCCCGAAGGCGCACGCCTGTTTGGGGACAAGGGCTATATCAGTGCGGCAGATGCGGCGATGATTTTAGCCCTGTGTGGCGTGCGGGTGATTGCGCAACCGCGCGACAATATGGAAGAATTGGATTGGGCCGATGAGTTTGATTTGCGTCTCTATCGGCATGGGATTGAGACGGTCAATAGTCAATTGGAGAAGATGGGCATAGAGCGTTTGTATGCCCGCACCAATCCAGGCTTTTTCCTCAAAGTGTATGCTTCGATGTTTGCGCTGGCTTGCTCAAATCTCAACTAGCAATCAAGGTATAGTGTATCAAGGAATCGAATGTTAAAATCGGCTCGCTTTTGGATCGGGCTGGGTATCAGCGCGATCTGTTTGTATTTCGCGTTTCAAGGCATCCAACTCGACAAGTTGTTCGAGGCGTTGATTGGAATTGACTGGGGCTGGATGCTCGTCTCCACGCTCGCGTTTTTTGTAAGTTACGCGGGACGCGTCTTTCGCTGGCAATTGTTGTTCTACCCACAAAAACCGCGCTGGAGCAAGATGTTTCACGCGCTCAACATCGGCTATTTCTTGAGTAATCTCTTGCCTGCGCGTCTGGGCGATCTCATTCGTGCCTATCTGATTGGTGAGATCGAGGCGGTGAGCAAAGCGCGCGCGCTTTCGACGGTGGTCGTGGAACGATTGAGCGATGGTTTGACCGTTGTTTTGTTGCTTGCTGTGACCGCGCTCTTTGTGCCGAACATTCCCGAGGAGGCACGACAGGGTGCGCTGGTAACCGCGTTGGTAGGCGTCGGCGGTGTTTTGTTTTTGTTGGGCTTGTCGTTACAAAAAGAACGCGGAATGAAAATATTGCATCGTCTTGCGGCACCACTGCCATTTTTGTCGAGTCCGCGCTTGTGGCGCGCGCTCGAATCGCTGATTGACGGCTTTGCGATTTTGCGCTCGCCACGCGAAATTGGTGGTGTGGCGGCGTGGGCAATTTTCGTCTGGATCACGGGTGGATTGATGTATTGGACGGTGATGAGCGCGATGAACGTGCAAGCCGGCATTGCTGCCGCATTTCTGGTAATGCTGGTTACATCGCTGGTGGTCGTTGTTCCTTCGTCACCCGGTTACATTGGCGTCTTTCACTATGTAGCACAGTTAACGTTGGCAAACGTGTTCGGTATGGACAAATCAGTTGCGCTCAGTTACGCGATTGTGGTGCACGCGTTCACCTACATTTGGCTCATCCTCTTTGGTCTCTATTCGATGTGGCATGAAGGATTAACGTACCAAAAGTTGCAGAAGATACAGCGTGAAACGTAATGCGTATTGCGTATTTCGTATTCCGTTACGCATCACGTATCACGCATCACGTATCACGCATCACGTATCACGCATCACGCAATACGCATTACGCAATACGGAATACCCTACGG
>JAOACU010000048.1 GCA_026417715.1 Anaerolineae bacterium
GCGCAAGAAGCATTGAACTATATCAATCAAGAAACACGCAAAGCCACCGAAGCGAATGTACGCTTGCTAAAAGAAAAAGGTATGCAGGTGATTAACCTGACTCCCGAACAAGTCAAGGCATTTCGCGATAAGGTGGATGTGGTGTATGCAGAGTTTGAACCGATCATCGGTAAAGAGTTTATGAGCAAGTACGTCAAGCCACGTTAAGCCCGATTGCGCGAACTATCGAGGCAAGTATGTCCACACTCGATTTGACGACTCGCATCACGCAGTTACTACGCACGTTTCAAGCCACCACGCCTGGCGTGTTGGGAGCAAGCGTCGTCAGCAACGATGGGTTTGCCATCGTGTCTGAATTGCCGCAAGAGATCGAAGAGCGTCGCGTGGCAGCGATGTCCGCCGCGATGCTCGCGTTGGGTGAGCAAACGACCCACGAGTTTGATCAGGGACACTTGGAACGCGTCTTCATCGAAGGGGCGCGCGGCTATACCATCATCATCAGCGCTGGACCCGATGCGGTGCTCAGCGTGGTCGCACGCAAGGACGCTAAACTCGGTCTTGTCTTTTTACAGATGGAACGTGTGGCGGCGGCGGTACGCCAAGCAATGGAGTAAAAAACAGAATGAGTATGACGACTCAAGCCACAAGTTTTGAAGACATCCTCAAACAGATGAATACGGCGGGTAATTTTATTGCGGCGGTACTAGCCAGTGAGGATGGTTTGCCCGTTGCCTCTGCACCCAATCCCTCGCCGTATGATGCCGAGACGATTGCGGCAATGGTGGCGTTAGTCAAAGAGTTTATCCAACAAGCCCAGACGCGCATCGGCTTGGCAAATGTGGACGAAGTCTCGATGATTGTAGAAGATCACTCGCGCTTGGTGTGTCGTTACTTTACTGCCGACAAGCAATCGTTTGTGTTGGCGGTGCTCGTGCCATCGCACCAAAGTTATCGGCGCATCACGACGCGCGCTGTACGCGAAATCCAAACCTTGTGGACAATGTCACCATTGTAGGACAAGTTTCAAACTCGTCCCACAGTAACCACAAGACCCAAGTCGGTAGGACTTGGGTCTTGTGGTTTTTCTATGATTGAACAAGGGCAATGCCGCGTCGGAGTGCTTGTTTGTTCAGCGGGAGTTTATCGCGATGGCGTTCGCTGATATGCTCTTCCAACACCCGGTCGAGTGTCTCGACTTTCAGTATTTGCGTCACCCCGATCAGTGTTCCCACCATCACCACGTTGGCTAACTGCACCACGCCGAGTTCTGCCGCAATGTCGTTAGCCGGCACATAGATCACGCGAATATCTTCGCGTTTGGATTTTGCGGACACCAACGAGGAGTTGACGATGAGGATGCCGCCCGTTTTCACGAGTGGCTCAAAGCGATCGAACGACGGTGGATTTAGCACCAACGCCGCCGTCGGATGGCGTGTGAGCGGCGAACCGATTTCTTCATCCGAAATGATGACAGTACAGTTTGCTGTACCTCCACGCATTTCTGGACCGTAGGACGGAATCCAGGTCACATAACGTCCCTCTGCATTTGCTCCGTACGCTAACAGTTGCCCCGCAAACAGCGCGCCTTGTCCCCCAAAACCAGAGATGATGATTTCGTGATGCATTGTTTCCTCTTATTAATGAGCCAATGAACCAATGAGCCAAAAGGCATTCAAGATTTGGCTCATTGGTAAATTGGCACATTGGCTCATTGATGAAATTGGCTCATTGGCTCATTGGGCAATTGCTTTGACCGAGTCTGCCACTTTGTAGTCGCCGAGCGGGTAGTAGGGAATCATCCGCTCTTTGACAAACTTGAGCGCCGCTTCAGGTGTCAAGCCCCAATTTGTTGGACACGATGACAACACTTCGACGAGCGAAAAGCCGGCTTGATTCAGTTGCACTTGAAACGCAGTCTTGATCGCTTTTTTGGTCTTGTTGATGTTGCCGGGATCGTGCACGGAACGACGCACGATGTACGATGCGCCGGGTAGTTGCGCCAAGACTTCGGACATCCGAATCGGGTAACCTTGCAATTCCACATCGCGTCCCAACGGTGACGATGTGGTTTGCATCCCTGGTAGCGTCGTGGGTGCCATCTGTCCGCCTGTCATTCCATAGATAGCATTGTTCACAAAGATCGTGGTGATGTTTTCACCGCGCGCTGCCGCGTGGATGATTTCGGCGGTACCAATCGCGGCAAGATCGCCATCGCCTTGATACGTGAACACGACGCGATCAGGAAGCACGCGCTTGATGCCGGTTGCCATTGCGGGCGCGCGCCCGTGCGCGGCTTCGGCAAAATCGGTGTCAAGGTAATTGTAGATGAACACCGAGCAACCCACAGGTGCCACGCCAATCGTGCGTTCACGGATGCCCAATTCGTCAATCACCTCGGCAATCAATCGGTGGATGATCCCGTGCGTACAGCCGGGACAGTATGTCATCTGTCGCGTCGGTGAACGAATCGGGATAATCGAAAACCACTTGCATATGTTCGTTGATCATACCATCTTCTCCAGTTCGCGTATCTCATCGAACACTTCTTCAGGGAACGGGACCAGACCACCCATTCGACCGAAGAAGCGAATCGGTACGCGATCAAGCACAGCGAGGCGTACGTCTTCTAACATTTGCCCCGCGTTCATTTCGACGACGAGGATCGCGCGCACGCGCTTGGAAATTTCGCCTAGTCGCGCGTACGGATACGGATACAAACTGATAGGACGGAATAAACCGATGCGTATTCCTTCTTGCCGCGCCACCCGCACTGCCGATTGTGCAGCGCGCGCCGCCGAACCAAATGCGACAATCGCATACTCGGCATCGTCGAGCATAAACTCGGTATAGCGCACTTCATTCTTTTCGATTTCGCGATGCTTGGCTTGCAAGTGTAGGTTGAACTTGTGCAGAACTTGGGGATCGAGATAAATCGAGGAGATGATGCGACGCGGTCTGCCTTGAGCACCGGTGAGTTCCCAACCGCGATCGCGTTTTTCGATAGTACGAGGTGGAGGCAGTTCGACCGGCTCCATCATTTGCCCGATGTTGCCATCGGCGAGGATGCCAACGATGTGCCGGTATTTTTCGGCAAGATCGAATGCCGCGTAGGTTAGATCGGCGGCTTCTTGCACCGAGGCAGGTGCTAACGCGATGGGACGATAATCGCCGTGCCCACCGCCTTTGGTCATCTGAAAATAGTCTCCTTGTGCCGGCGCAATGTTGCCCAAACCGGGTCCACCGCGCATTACGTTGACAAACACGGCGGGCACTTCGGAAGCCGCGATGTACGACAAGCCCTCTTGCATCAGCGAAATGCCGGGACTGCTCGACGAGGTCATCACACGCGCGCCTGCGCACGCCGCGCCATAGACCATATTGATTGCCGCCACCTCGCTTTCCGCTTGCACAAAGGCGCGTTTCAGCACCGGCATTTTTTGGGACAAGTACTCGAGTAGTTCATTCTGCGGGGTGATAGGATAGCCAAAGAAGGCTTCCAACCCCGCCCGCAACGCGGCTTCGGCAATGGCTTCGTTCCCTTTCCATAATTCTTTCGTCATTGTCTCTCCTTGCGTCGTTGCAAGTTAATACGCAATACGTAATACGTGATGCGTGATGCGTGATAAGTAATGCGTGATGCGTGAAGTTTTCACGTGTCACGTATCACGTATTGCGTAATCACGTATTGCGTATCACGTATCACGCTGGTACTGGCTGGACTGTTGTCTTGGCTTTAACTTCGCGATAGACCGTAATCGCTACATCGGGACAAATCGTTGCGCAGAGTACACAACCCGTGCATTGTCCGTCGGGGTCTACGAGTACGGCAGGACGATAGCCGCGTGGACTAAAGTGTGATGCCATCTGAATCAAATGTTTGGGGCACACGGTCGTGCACAACGCGCAACCTTTGCACCGCATTTCGTCTATCTCAATGGTTCCTCGTGCCATTAGTCCTCCTAAAAATTTGTGAAACGTAAAATTGACCACGCAGGGTCAACCTCTCCGCCTTCTTACGCCTTCTCCGCCTTCTCTGCCCTCTCCGCCCTCTTACGCCTTCTCTACCTTCTTATGCCTTCTCCGCCTTCTTATGCCCTCTCGCACTCCCACGCCTTCCGCCTAGTAAATAAACTCTCTAATATCATAATAACTTACTTTGGGCGCATCGTCAAAATTGGCAAATCGAAATCCCGCGCGCATCAGCGTAATTTGATGTTCGATTTCGCCAATCGTGAGGGGACGAATGTCCGCTTCGTGCAACAACGCCGAGTGTTCCGCGTTCGGATAGTCCACCAGTTCGGAAAAATAAATCAGGTCGCCGCGCGTGAGTGGCAAAGTGTTGATCAAATTGACCGTGCGTCGCACATGTTGGTTGGCATACTTGGCACCGCCTGCGCCTGCAAGGATAATCACGCCAACGGCAACACCGCCGGCTTTGACATCGTTCACTAGGCGCATCACGTCTTCGGGCGTGTGGGGCTTGCCGAGAAAATGTAGCAAGTCGGGATCGCCGCTTTCCAAGCCCACGTAAACGCGTCGCAGTCCACGCGCGGCGAGTGCCGCAAAATCGCGCGCGGTCTTGCGACGTGTGCTGAACGCGTCAATGAACGAGTAGATGCCTTCAAAGTGAATCGGATGTTGCGCTTGCCATTCCTTGAGCGCATCGCCCGTCAGGTTTGCCGGTTGAATCGCAAACTCGGCGTTGATGATGTCGAAAAACGCAATCAGTTGCGATTGCGGAATCATCAACGCGTTGGCATCGCACAGAAAAATCGTTTTGCGCAGCGTGATGCCACCGCCAAAGAACGCGCGCACATCGCGAATGTGATGACGAAACTCGTCCAGATTCTTGACGTGGAATTTGCGATCGCGGTAAAAACCACAAAAAACGCACTGGTTGTACGAGCACCCTTCGGTGGCTTGTAACACCAGTGCGAGGTATTGGTCGGGAGGCAGAATGCTGACGGGTTTGTAAATGATGTTAAAAATCGTGCGTTCGCGTTCTAGCCGCGCCACATCCCACTCGATCGCGCGCGAGAGCGCGGCGCGCGCGTGTGCCACGTCTTCTGGCGATGCATCGTTGATGACGCGTGTGTCGGGCGCGTGGATAGCGGCGTGATACTCGAGGGCGCGCGCGTGCACGGTAGCAAGAAACTGTCGCGCTTGCTCATCGGTCAGTTCGCGACGCACGCGGTACGGCAAGCCGGGGCGTGGTCCTGCCTGCTTTTCCAGAATGCGATTGTCCATCCCGCGCCGATAGTTGCATCCTTCGAGCCACGCGCTATAGAAACGTCCCGCATTGTCATAGTTCAAGGTCAATTCTTCGTTCACAAAGATCGAGAACGAATCGGGACGAAGGTTCATCAAAATATGTTGACCATTGGCAGTTTGAAATTCGACGATGGGCATAGAGTCAAAGCCACCTTCATCCTAACCAACAAAGGTAGGTATTTGGTCTAGGCAGGGTCAAAAATGGGTTTCACTAGGGCTGTGCCCATAGTAGTCACACCTACATTCCAGCCTTGCCGCAATTCGTTATATGCAAACGGGTAGTGCTACAAAAGTAATGCTGGCAAGGCAACGTGTCACGCTGAGCGCAGCGAAGCGTCTCGCAAAGTGCTTTGAGAGATTCTTCGGCGCACAAAGCGCGCCTCAGAATGACACTTTCAGCATTACTTTTTGATCACCACCTGCAAACGTATCTACACATTACATTGCTCACGAGTGATGCCGGATGAGTCAGACAACGCAAACTATTCTCTAGCGCCTTCATCTTTTAACACCCCACCGAAAACAAAAACAGCCATCACCTCGACGCGCCAGCATGTTGAGTGACAGCCGTTTTTCCTTTTTTTCTATGGCAAACCCAGTGTGGCTAAGACCGTCTCGACCTCATCCAAGAACTCAGTCAAGTTTACTGGACGGATACCTTCAGCACTGTGGTTGTGCAAGTTGGGCGCGACAGTTGTGTGCCGATGCCACCTTCCCCCTAGTTGGTCACGCGCGTAAAGCCGTTGTCCGTTGTGAATCAGAACAAAATTGGTTGTCTCAAAGTGGTCATTACGATAGAGTTGCACAAAGAGACTGGGGGAGATATACAAGCGCGCCTTGAGCAACGTTGCCGTATGCTCAAGCACTTCGAGGCGCTCATAGTACGCTCGGCGGTTAAACTCACGGCGCAATTCTTCGAGCAATCCAACAACATTCATACGTGTTGGCTCAGTCCGCGCAAACGCTCGATTTCCTTTTCCATATCGGCGATACCGCTCACGGCTAATTCCCAATCAAAATAATCTTGCTCGATTTCAAAACTTGGTTGGGAGTGTAACACATTTTGCCGAAAGGTTTCAAAATCTTGTCCGTATTTAGTTTCAAATTGTCGCGCCATTACTTGATATTTGATTAGGTTCTTTTGAGCACGCTCCAACAACAATTCGACAAGAACCTTATCCAGACTTGTATTAGGAAAAAGACGCTGGACGCTGGCTTGGATTGCCGTCATATCAATACTCATTTGGACTCATCCTCCTGCTCTCGCGCCAGCATTCTAGCACGAACCGTACAGCGCGTCAAACGAATTTCAGTGGTGATCAAAAAGTAATGCCGACAGTGTCATTCTGGGGCGCGTCTTTTGCGGTGCTGAGCGAAGCCGAAGCAAGAATCTCGCAAATGACTTTGCGAGACGCTTCGCGGAGTTTACCCTGACGTAAGGAACTTGTCCTGAGCGAAGCGAAGGAAGGGCTCAGCGTGACAGAGTGCCTTACCAGCATTACTTTTGTAGCACTACCCGAATTTCCACTAGCGTCTGCGCTCCAGAGTGTGAGGTGATGTGCAACGATTTCACATCACCTCACCTGCTTTACTTTTTCGCGCCTTTTTTCGCCGGCTTTTTGGCAGCCGTCTTCGTCTTCACTGACTTTTTCGCGACCTTTCGCGTCTCTTTCGCGTCCTTTCGCGTCTCTTTCGCGTCCTTTCGCGTCCCTTTCGCGACCTTTCGCGTTTCTTTCGCGTCCACTTTGACAATCGGCACAAAGATTTCCGCGCGCAATTCTTCGCCGGGCTGGCTCAGGTACACTTCGATAGGCGAACCCGCACCGCGATACCCTTGCGCGCGCAACCAGTCGTACACCGCGTTGTACGCGCGCGTGACGTTCGCGCTGCCCTGATAAACAATCGTTGCCGCTTCAAACTCGGCAATCTCCTTCACTTGCACTTCACCCGATCCTTGCACATCGGGCGCGACGGGCACACACATCTCACTGCGGAGTTGCTCGGCAGGCACTTTGGCGGGATCATCGTGAAAGATACCCAGCGATTTGCCTGTCGGCGAGATGTTGTGCGCGCCGAGCCACGCGAACAAACGCTGAAACCCGCGTGGAATCGCTTCGTTGAACGGTCCCACTTCGCTCACGAACGCGACGCGTGTTGTTGGAAAACGTTTGATTTCTGGCATTATGTCCTCCTTTGATTGAGATGTTCGATCGAGATATAGCAAACTCAACGCGACAATCGCTTGCCATGCAATCACTTTGAATTCGCCGCGCGCAAGCGCGTCTTCCACTTGTGCGCGCGTCAGTTGCAACAACTCTTGTTCTTCTAGATCATCGGCGTTGCGCACTTGGACGCGGCGCGCGCCGCGCGCGAGAAAGAAATTGCCGCGCGCGATGCCACGATTCGGGTCCACCCAAAACGCGCCCAAATCAATCCATTCGTCCGCGATGCACCCGGTTTCTTCGAGCAATTCGCGCTGGGCACATTCGAGCGGTGTTTCACCCGACTCGATGTAGCCACCAATCGGTGCGAGCGTCGTGCCGTCAATCGCATACTTGGTTTGGCGGAAACAGAGAAAACGATTTTCGGGAGTGATCGCGACGACGTTCACATAGTCGGGCGTGACGATCCAGGGCCAGTTGGCAATCACGCGCCCATCGGGCAATTCGACACGGTGTTCTTCCACGCGCAAGAATTTGCTGTAATCGAGAATCGTACGCCGCGACAGAGTTTTCCAGTTGTCCAATAGTGATTGCCTCATTCTTCCGCGCTGCCAAGCCCTGCCATAAGCAGATAAGAGGCAGCAGAGCGGCGTCGGTTGCGAGCGCAGATTGGCTTGTCACGAGAGCAACTTGTTGTACTCGGCATGCGAGCCAATCCAAAACCACAGGATGCCGTCTGGCTTTTCTACTCCCAACGCTCGGTAATGTGCACCTACGCGTACCGACCACAAATGCTTGCTTTTCCCAACGCGCTTCAAGTGTAACGATGGATGATATGGATCAGACTTGAGAAGTGCAAAATTTTTATCTGCCAATTCTTGCACTTCTCTGGGTAGTTGTCGGTAATACTGCCAAAAGCGCGGTAGCGTCCGATGCTTCATAGTGGTTGGCTCAACCCTGCTTCGTATTCTCTATCCACTTGTGCAAGCAGCGCGTCGAGACGACCTGCTTCCAAATCTTCTTCGATTTGCTTGTCCCATCTCTGCGCGTGGTACTCTTCCAACCACTCCATCAATTCGGCTAACTCACGGGTTGATAGTTGAGTGATGGCGATTTCCAGTTCCCTAACACTCATTTTCGACTCCTAAACTTTTGTGTCGTGCCACGCCAAACCTTACTTTTGACTCGCCGCGCGAATCAGCCGATCCACCAGTGCGCGCCCGACACTCGCGAGCACATCGGTTGGCGCATAGTGACTTGACGACGCGTCGAACAAGACGTTGGCGGTGGCAGGAAAATCTTCATCACCCAAGTAGTACACGGCGGCAACGTGCACGCGCGGTAACGCATCGAACGCGTAGGCGGCATCACCGAGCGCGAGTTTCATCCCACCCAGTTTTTGCGCCGCGCGCTCGAACTCGTCCAAGCGATCACCAAACGCCTTGACCAAACGATTGCCGCTGTAACCTTGATACGCCTGATGATAGAACATCCCGTCGGGCAATTCACGGAAGGAAATCCACTTGCCACTGCGCGGCGTACCATCGGCGGTGTGCAGATAGTACAAAAACATCGCCGCATAGTACGGATTACACACCTTGTTCGTGGCTTCGGCAATCACTTCCCAATCGGGCAAGGTGACGCGGTACGGTTCGCCGTAGAACTTGAAGCGCAACACACCCGCATCGAATTCCACGCCCGCGTTGAATGCCACTTCGCGCGGCTCTCTCGCGCGCAACGCCGCGCGCAACGCGTTCGCCTGTGCCACCAAGTCTTCGTTCGTCTTCCGCCCTTCGTCCTTCGTCGTTCGTCCTTCGTCCTTCGTCGTCATCGTGGATGTCCTACGGGGATGAGATACAACGGCTGATGATCGCGCGGGAGTGACAATACCTGTTGCACTTGGTCGTCCAAGAACGCGCCGATGGGCACTGCTCCCAGATTAAGCGCGACGGCTTGGAGCAAAACATTTTGCGCCGCGTGTCCGACTTCGAGCGCGACATAGCGCGGTGTGCGTTCCTCGCCGTACTTTTTCGATGTGCGCGCGTAAACAGCCGTGATGACGATGGTCAATGGTGCTTGCAGAATCGAATCTTGCATCAACGCGACGGCGTACAACGGCGCGCGCAAATCGCCGCGCGCGTGAACGATGAGTTGATGCGCGTGGGGATCGTAACGATACGTCGCCTCACGCGTCACCGCATACACTTCGAGCGGGTAGAGCGCGCCAGCGGACGGCGCAGTACGCAAACCCGCAGGATGCGTGATGCCTTGTGCCGCCCATAGCAACTGACCGATTTCGGCGAGTGTCAACGGTGTGTCCTTGAACTCGCGAATCGAACGCCGTTTCAACATCGTCTCTTCGACGGACATCGGTCCCTGAGTGCGTGGCGTTGGCAACGCGATGGTAGAGAGTACAGGAATGCGAGTGGGTTCAGGTGTCGGTGTCATCGTTGGACTCACAGGATAATTCGCGGACGCGCACGCGACGAGACACACGCCCGCACATACAAGCATCAAAATCAGTTTCATACTAAACCTACTTGGTGAAATAGTCAATTAGTGATTAGTGATTAGTGATTAGTGATTGGTGATTGGTGATTGGTGATTCGTGATTGGTGAACTGATTGTTCATACTACTCACTAGTCACTAATCACTACTCATACACCTTCTCCCCCTCCGCCTCCGCGTTCACCGCGTCCATTTCAACATCGCGCGCGGAAGAAGGTGCTCCAAGCAATTCTTTGTAGTACTCGTGTTGAATCACGAGGTTCATAATCTCATTCGTGCCGGTCCAAATCATCATCAAGCGCGCGTCGCGCAACAGGCGTTCGATGGGATAGACGTTGGTATAACCGATGCCTCCCATCACTTGCATCGCCGCGTTCACTACATCCCATGCCATTTGCGTTGCGACTTTTTTCGATTCGGAGACCAGACGGCGCACGCGTCCCGGCGCATCGCCCGCGTCGATCGCGCGCGCGGTATAGTGCACAAGCGCGCGCGCCGCATCGAGCCGCGCGATACTCTCGGCGATTTGGAAACTTACCCCCTCGAACTCGCGAATCTTTTGCCCGAACGCGCGGCGACGATCGGCATAGCGCGCGGCGATTTCGATGGCGGCGCGCGCGAGTCCCAACGCGCCTGCCGCGCTCGTCATTCGTTCGGGAATCATCATTTGGTTGAAAATGTCGCCGCCGCTGTTCTCGCGCCCAATCAAATTTTCGACGGGCACGCGCACATCGCGGAAATAGACGCGTCCCGTGCCACCACCGCGCGTACCCATCAGACCGTACACGTGTTGCACTTCGAGTTGGGGACAACGTTCGACGATGAACGCGCTCAGCGCGCGCGGCGCATCGCCGGTGCGCGCATAGACGAAGAAAAAGTCCGCGCCTTCCGCACCAACGATGAAACGCTTTTGCCCGTTGAGGATGTACGCATCGCCGTCGCGCGTCGCGCGCGTCGTCGCGCCGAAAAAGTCCGAGCCGCCGCGCGGTTCGGTGAGGGCTTCGGCGACAGTGAGTTTGCCTTCGAGCATCGGACGTAGCCAGCGCTCTTTTTGCTCGCGCGTGCCAAAGACGTGGAGCGCCTCACCGACAATCGAAGGGAGCGAGAACAAACACGCGAGCGACGCGCCGAGCACGCCAATCTCTTCGAGTGCGAGAACTTCGTGTTCCCAGTTCAAACCGCGTCCACCGAATTCTTTCGGAAAACGCACACCCAGCAGATTGCGCGCGGCAAGTTTTTCGACGTAATCACGTGGATAGCGCACCTTGTCCGCGTCCATATCGAGCAAAAGTTGGCGCGGCACCTCGCGCGCAAACGTGCGCGTTTCGTCGCGCAGCGCGCGTTGCGTGTCAGTCAAAAGAATGTCAAGCATCGTTGCTCCTCCTAGAATACGACCGCCGACGGACGACCGCCGACCGCCGTAAAATCTTCGTTCGCTCGGTAGTGATCAAAAAGTAATGCCGAGAATGTCATTCTGAGCGAAGCGAAGAATCTCTCAAACCACTTTGCGAGACGCCTCGCGGAGTTCAGCCTGACGAAGGAAGGGCTCAGCATGACAGACCAACCTTACTTTTGTAGCACTACCATTCGCTCTAGATTATCAAACTCGCTAAATCACGCGGATAGTACGTCAGCATCTCGATTCCGTCTTGTGTAACCACGACCGTATCGGAGTGACGAAAGCCGCCCAGATGCGGCGCATACAAACCCGGCTCGACGGTGAACACCATCCCCGGTTCGATGATCGTCTCGTCACCCACATCGAGGAACGGGGCTTCGTGATAGCGCAAACCGATGGCGTGCCCCGAATGATGTCGCCAGTAGGGCATCAAGTTGTGTTGATCGAAATACGCGCGCACCGCGCGATCCACATCGCAACATTTGACGCCAGGTTTGATCGCGTCGAGCGCAATGTCTTGCAAGGCGAGCATATGCTCGAAGAATTTTTTCTGCTCCGCACTCGGCTCGCCGATGATCATCGTCCGTTCCAATTCCGAGTTGTAGCCCCACATCGGACAACCCGCGCCGCTGACGAGCACATCGCCGGGCATAAATGTTGCGTTCGTGGTGAGCGCGTGTGGAATCGCGGCGTTGCGCCCGATTTGTCCGCGATAGCCCGCGCTCGCGCCGCGCGACCACATACTTTGCGAACGATAGAGCGGACCCAGCGTATCAATCAGCGCGAGCGTTGCCTCGTGACTCGCGCGCATACTCACTTCGGTCTCGTTCGCGCCGACGCGCGTGTACTTTTGCAACAAACGATGCGCTAGGTTCGCCCACTTGCAACTTTCGCGAATCAGCGCGAGTTCCGCCTCGCTCTTGAGCATCATCTCGTGCTCGACGAACGGATTGACGTTGACGATGCGCGCCCCCGTGAGCGCCGAGAGCGATTCGCCTTGATAACCCAGAATCCAAGGATAGCCATCGTTGTCCGCGCCAATCGAATCTCTAATCTCCAATCTCTTCAAAATCTCGACGAACAATTTCATCGGATGCGGATGATCGGGATACTCGACGTACGATTCGACGTGCTCGACTCGCGCTTCGGCTTGCGCGTGTTCCACTTCGAGTCGTGGGACAAAGAGCACGCGCTCGCCGTCCGCGTTCATCGCAAAACAAATCGGGCGTTCGGTGGGGATGAATGCAAAGCCCGTGTAGTATGTGACGTGAAAATTGTCGAACAGCACAACGCCGCTCCACTGTTGACGTTTGACATAGTCGAGCAGACGTTTGGCACGAAATTGAAATTCGCTGGGTGGTAATTTCAATGAAACGGTTGGCATAGATTTCCTCCGTAGGGACAAAACATTTTTCGCTGTCCTGCGCCTTCCTTGTGCTCCGTCCCGACTGCGAAAAATGCTTCGCCCTTACTGACGTCGTGGATTTTCATCGTCCTGCGCCCAATGCGCGGGATTGTTTTCGATGTAGGCACGAATCGCGTGCAACGATTTTTCGTTGCGGATGATGTGTTCGTAATAATTGCGTTGCCACACCGGCGCGCCGGCGGTGTCGCGCGAGGCGTTGATTTTGCGCGCCGAAACCGATTTGAAATTTTGGATGATCGCACCCACCGAACCCGATTGTGTGCCGCGTGGTGGTTGGGGGTGTAGGGGCGAAGCATTTTTCGGTTTGCGCGACAAACCGAAAAATGCTTCGCCCCTACGCGGCGCGGCATCATCCACAATCACAATAATCCCGTGCACATGGTTGGGCATTACCACGAACGCGTCCAATTCCACGTTGGGGAAATGCGTGGGCAACGCATCCCAACATTCCACGACGATTTGCCCCCACGCATTCACGCGCATCGCGCCGTCCACCACATCGCCGAACAAACATTCGCGGTTGCGCGTGACGATGGTGACAAAATACGCC
>JAOACU010000481.1 GCA_026417715.1 Anaerolineae bacterium
TCCAGTACCCGCCGAACGTGCGCATCGTGCTCTTGCCGTGCACTGGCAAACTCGATGTGCTGTATGTGCTCAAGGCGTTCGAGAGTGGCGCGGACGGCATTATGGTCGCGGGCTGACTGGAAGGAACGTGTCATTACCTGGAAGGTAATACCAACGCCAAACGTCGTGTGAAATTTCTCAAACAATTGCTCGATCAAATCGGCATCGGTGGCGAACGAATCGAAATGTTCCATATGTCGTCAGCGATGGGCGCCGCCTTCGCCGAAGCCGTAACGCAGATGATCGAACGTGTGCGAAATTTGGGACCGAATCCGGTGAAGAAGACCGTGAAGCAGTGAGACAGTAAATCAGTTGGACAGTAAGACAGTAAGAACCGAACACTGTCTCACTGACCCACTGTCTCACTGAATACTGAACACTGAATACTGAATACTTCACGGACTCCGAATTCCGAACTCGATTGGAGGATACAATGATTGTCGCGGAACAAAAACCGTTTGAAGAAATCAAGGCGAAAATCGCCAACGCCAACAAAGTGCTCATCGTCGGTTGCGGGACGTGTGTGACGGTGTGCTTTGCGGGCGGTGAAAAAGAAGTGGGCATTCTCGCGTCGTCGCTGCGAATGGCATACAAGGTGGACGGCAAGGAAAAGCAGATTGACGAGGCGATGGTGCAGCGACAGTGCGAGTGGGAATATCTCGACACGCTCAAAGATCGCATCGGCGATTATGATATGATCTTGTCGCTGGGATGCGGAATCGGCGTACAAGCGATTGCCGAGCATTTCCCCAACGCGCGCGTCGTCCCGGGCTTGAACACCGCGTTTCTGGGTTTGCCGCTGGAGCAAGGCGTGTGGGCGGAACGTTGCGCCGCGTGCGGTAACTGCATTCTCGATTTGACCGGCGGCATTTGCCCCATCGCGCGCTGCTCCAAGAGTCTGTTGAACGGTCCGTGTGGCGGTTCGTCGCAGGGCAAGTGCGAAATCAGCGGCAAGGAAAATCCCGTTGATTGCGCGTGGGATATGATCGTCAAAAAGTTAATGTCGCGCGGCGAACTCGACAAGTTGCTGGAGATTCAACCCGCCAAGAACTGGCAAACCAGTCGCGATGGCGGTCCGCGCCGCATCGCGCGCGAAGATTTGATGTTGGCGAAAGAATAGTCAGGTAGTCAGATAGTTGGATAGTCACATAGTCATACTATCAAATGGATGCGACTATTCGACTATGTGGCTAATTGACAAGGAGACTAGATATGGCTGACGCAAACAACGGCTACAAATCGGGAAGCACACTTGAAAAAGTTTTGCGCGCAGGACATTTTGCCGCAACAGCGGAACTGGGACCACCCAAGAACGCGGACGCCGAAGTGATTCGCAAAAAAGCCGCGTTGCTCAAAGGCATCGTGGATGGCGTCAACATCACCGATAACCAAACGGCTATCGTGCGAATGTCGTCCATCGCGGCGGCGACCTTGTGCGTGCAGAGCGGCATCGAGCCGATTATGCAAATGACCTGCCGCGATCGCAATCGCTTGGCGATGCAAGCCGATATGCTCGGCGCGTATGCGCTTGGCATCCGCAATCTCTTGTGCCTTTCGGGCGACCATCAGCAATTCGGTAATCATCCGACGGCGAAGAATGTGTACGATATGGACTCGATGTCCTTGATTCAGATGGTCAAGGGCTTGCGCGATGGCAAGTTCCAATGCGGCGAAGAGATCAAGGGCACCAATCCACGATTCTTCATCGGCGCGGCAGAGAATCCCTTTGCCGATCCGTTCGAGTTTCGTCCGTATCGTCTCGCCAAAAAAGTTCGCGCTGGTGCTGATTTCATTCAGACGCAACTCATCTACAACGTTCCGCGATTCAAAGAATTTATGAAGCGCGTCGTGGATTTGGGCTTGCACGAAAAAGTGTACATCCTCGCGGGCGTGGGTCCCATCAAGACAGCCGCAGCGGCAAAGTATATGCGCGATCAGGTGCCGGGAATGGA
>JAOACU010000482.1 GCA_026417715.1 Anaerolineae bacterium
AGAGGTTTCCAGACCTCACAGGTCTCCGAGACCTGTGAGGTCTGAACAAGCCATTTACCGTTTTCTACCCAAGAGCGATTATTTTTTATCACTCATCAACCCATCAAAACATACCCCACCGCCGCCATCACACTCCCAAACACACTGGCGGCAAAATTCACGCCATCGTTATCGAGCCAACGCCAGCCGCGTATCTGACGCGTTGCGCGTCCGCACCGATGCACGCGCGCTTCGGTTTCTTTGTGATCGAAATCGCAATAGTAGATGGCTTGGACTGTCGCGCCGAGAAACGAATCGAACAGGGAGCCGAGTAAGCCAGCGGTGGGGATGATGATGAGGTAGAGGACGGAGGACGAAGGACGAAGGACGAAAGACGGAGGAGGAAAGACGAAGGACGAAGGAGGAAAGACGAAGGACGAAAGCAAGGCAAGGATGCCGATGGTAAGCGCGCCGGCGAACGCGACGAACGTGCCCAGTGACGTGATGCCGCCGCTCGTGCCAACAGGCACCACGCGTCCTGTGGTGATGAGACGCGGTGGCGTTTTGCTCAACACACCGAGTTCCGTTGCCCACGTGTCCGCGTTCACGGTTGCCATCGCGCCGGCGAACGCAACGAACAAAATCGGGTGTGGCGCGAACGCGTACGCAAGTGCGAGGAGCGCGCCCCATCCGCCATTCGCGAGCACCTGTCCCAAATCGCGCCGATGCCCTTTTTGGAATTTCTCTGCGAGCGGTTCTTTGGCACGCGCCTTGTAATGCGACAGTGCGGATGAGGTAACGAAAAACGCAATGAGCAGAACTGCCCATGCAAGCCCACCACTCGCAAAGACGAGTGTGCCAACAACCAGCGCGCCGAGCGCGCCGCTTGGCGCGAGCGCGCCGCGCCAATACGCTAGCGCAGCGATGATCAATGCAAGGACAAAACCAAGTCCAAGAGAAGTCAGTGTCAAAGGGTGTCCTTCAAAGCGAGAAAAAGACCTGTGAGGTCTGTCAAGACCTCACAGGTCTTTTTACTTGGCATACAACCAACACTTGACTCTGCGCCGCTCACCCATATCAATCACCGGCGGTTCTTGGTCACACTTGTCAAAGCGCGAGGGACAGCGCGACGCAAAGCGACAACCCTTGGGGGGGTTGATCAAACTTGGTGGTTGTCCGGGAATGAACTCAAGTTGCTTGGTCTGGCGCAAGGTGGGCACACTTGCCATCAGTTTTTGTGAGTACGGATGGAGCGGCTTGGTGAAAAAGTGATCTGCATCGTTCAACTCGACGATGTGCCCGGCGTACATACACGCCACCCGATCCGCGAGTTCGCTCGATGTGGAAATATCGTGTGTAATGAGGATGAAACTCGTTTCGGTTTCCTGTTTGATGCGTTTGAGCACGTTCATAATGTTCGCTTGCGTCAACACATCGAGCGCGGAGGTCGGTTCGTCGAGGATCACCAAATCGGGACTGGTGACGAGTGCCATTGCGATCGCGACGCGCTGGCGCATTCCACCACTCAATTCAAACGCATAGCGACCCATAAAATCTACAGGCACACCGACACGCTGGAACATCGTGCGCGCTTGTTCCAGCCCTTCCTTCTTCAACCCAAAGTGCGCTTCGGTGGGCTCGGCGACTTGGTCGCCCACGCGCAGCACTGGGTTGAGCGAGTTCATCGCCGCTTGCGGCACCATCGAAATCTTGACCCAACGAATCTCGCGACGATATTCTTCGTCGTTCAATTCCATCAGGTTGCGCCCATGCAAGAGCACTTTGCCGGTGTAGCGATACACATTGCGCGGCAACAAGCGCAAGATCGCGCGTGCCAGTGTCGTTTTGCCGCATCCCGATTCACCTAAAACGACAACGGCTTCGTTGCGGCGCAGATCGAAACTAACACCATCTACGGCTTGCACCACGCCTTTGGTCGCGCGAAAGTAGAGATACAGGTCTTCGACTTGGAGCAGGGTTTTGTTGTTTGTGTTTGCCATCGTCATACCTCG
>JAOACU010000483.1 GCA_026417715.1 Anaerolineae bacterium
GCCATATTCTACCTCCATACAACGCAACGCGACCGCCGACGAACGCCCCTTCGATGCTCAGGGCAAGCCGCCGACCGCCGCTGAGAAATCTGACTCGCACGTGATTCTATGCCAAAAGAAAAGTGTTGTCAAACAGTCGCCAACACCAACTTTGCACCAACCGTATTACTCGTATGATGCTTCCTTGACAATACCTTTCGATTCGCGTACAGTTTCATCAGCACTCCCTCTTTGACGATGGCTTGCGCGCAGCGTTCCTGCTCGTGTGTGTAAAACTTTGAAAGTTCACTTCGATTTCGATAGACTTGTCCTTCCTGAAGAGACTGCAGATTTTTTGCAGATTAACAAAATAATCCCGCTCATAGTTAGAAAACGGTAAATGGCTTGTTCAGACCTCACAAGTCTAAGACCTGTGAGGTCTAGAACTTTGTCACACGCAAAATGAAGATTTTCATCTCTTCCACCTACGAAGATTTGAAAGAGTATCGCCGCGCCGTGCGCGATGCCATCCTGCGTCTCGGACATCAACCAATCGGGATGGAGGATTTCGGCAGTCGCCCTGAAGAGTGGAACAAAGCCGCGCTCGATGCCCTGAACGACTGCGCCGCACTCGTCGGCATCTATGCTCATCGCTACGGCACGATTCCCCAAGGCGACACACTTTCGATCACCGAGCAGGAATTCGACAAGGCGCGTGCACTCGGCATCCCGTGCTTTTGCTATCGCGTGGACCCCGACTATCCTTGGCAGAAAAAGTTCGTTGATCGCGGACGCGCGGAAAAAAATCTCCAACGATTTTTGAACAAGGTGGATGCCCTGCTCCGTAGCACCTTCACCACCCCCGACGACCTTGCCAAAAAAGTGAGCGCAGACCTTGGACGCGAACTCAAGCCCAAGTTGCTCACTACGCTCCACTCCATCCCTCCACCACTCCCCGATTTCATCGGACGCGCGCACGAAATCGAACAACTTGTCACTGCTCTCACCAAGCCGGCGAGTCACGTCGGCGCTATCATCACTGGCGTCGCGGGGATGGGTGGCATCGGCAAGACGCAACTGGCTTATGTCGTCGCGCACAAAATCGCCGCGCACTACCCCGATGCGCACATCCTCGTAGATTGTCGCGGCACATCCAAATCGCCGCCATCGCCCAGCGAACTGATGCGCCAAGTCATTCAAACGTTTGAACCCACCGCCGACTTGCGCCAAGCGACCGATGCAGAGATCGCCGCGCTCTACTGCTCACTCCTCAACGGCAAGCGCGCGCTCATCCTACTCGACAACGTGGCGGACGCCGCGCAGGTCAAGCCGCTCCTCCCGCCGCCAGGTTGCGCGCTCCTCATCACCTCACGCCGCTACGTGACGCTCCCCGGCTTGCAACCCCTGCGTCTCGATGTGCTGTCGCCAGCCGAAGCCCTCGCGCTCTTGCAGGAAATCTGCCCGCGCCTTGCCCACGCTTCGGTTGCGCAGGCAAGGGATGAAATCGCGCGCCTCTGCGGCTATCTCCCCCTTGCGCTACGCATCGCCGCGAGCACACTTGCCGCGCATCCCGACCTGACACCCGCGCGCTACATCGAACGCTTGCGCGCGCAACGACTCAAGGTGCTCAAGTCGCCTGACGATCCCGAAGGCAATGTGGAAGCGACGCTCGAATCGAGTTACCAACTTCTCTCCGCCGATTGGCAGACGCGCTGGCGCGCGCTTGCCGTCTTTCCCGCCTCGTTCGATGTTTCTGCCGCTGCAAGTGTGTGGAATGTGGATGCGGACACTGCGTTCGATACGTTGAGCGAACTAGTGCGCCTGAGTTTGCTCGACTACCGACCCTTCGACTCCGCTCAGGGCAAGCCGCCGACCGCCGACAAGAACGGCGGTCTGCCGTCGGTGGTCGGCGGTCGTTACTACCTGCACGACCTCCTGCGCGACTTGGCGGACGCGCGCCTAAGCGACACCGAACGCGACACCGCGCACCTC
>JAOACU010000484.1 GCA_026417715.1 Anaerolineae bacterium
TCGGCAGCGTCAGATGTGTATAAGAGACAGGCGCTCACGTATGCGGCTCCTGCAGGACGCGGTTCGATTTGAGCCAGCGGCACGCTCAGCACATCGGATACGGCATCTACGATCAGCGCCGCCACACGACTGTTCGCGCGCGCAATCAACAGCAGTGTGCCGGGTTCGTACGATTTCGCCGGCAATCCCCACGCCTTGCGGATGTCCACAACGGGGATGCTCTTGCCGCGTAGGTTGAACATCCCTTCGACAAAATCGGGTGCCTGCGCTGGAGCGCGTGAGACGACGCGAACAATTTGGGCGACATAGTCCAAGTTCAACGCAAATTCTTGATCGCCCATTTTGAAGGTGAGTAGTTGCACCGTGTTGTCCTTTTCACCGCTTGCGCCTTTGCCGATGGACATAGCATCTCCCCCAAGTATTTGCGACAGTGATTATATACCAATGTGGCGCAAAGTAAAATAGGACAATACGGCTAGTAACCAATGGTGTTAGTTTGAACGAAGCGAATACAGCCCCTTTGTCACGCTGAGCGCAGCGAAGCGTCTCGCAAAGTGGTTTGCGAGATTCTTCGCTCCCTTCGGTCGCTCAGAATGACAAGTAGCACCATCGGTTACTATCTATCGCGTCGCGCGCACACCGCCTTTGCGCGCCGCGCGTTTGACTTCGGCGAGCACAAGGTTCTCTTCGACCATCGTTGTATCGCCCGGCGTTTCTTGCACCAAGATACCGTGCGCCGCGCCCCACTCGACCGCTGTTTGCAAGTCCTTGCCCTTGAGGAGCGCGGCAAGCACACCCGACGCGAACGAATCGCCGCCACCCGTGCGGTCGGCAATCGGAATGTCTTCGCGGAGTGGTGCAAAGTACATCTTGTCTTCGAGCGTATCGTACAGCACCGCGCCCCAACTCACCACATCGGCGTTCGTCGCGCCGCGCCATTGCGTTCCGATCAAACTCAGATTCGGAAAATCGCGCGCCACGCGTTTCACCGTCTCTTGATACGCGGCAATCCATTCGTTGTACGGCGCATCAGGGTCCACTTTGGTTTCATAACCGAGCGCGTCGTACAAATCGCTATCGTTGCCAACAAGAAAGCCAAGATGTGGCGCAATCTGCCGATTGATTTCGCGCGCGCGATTTTTGTTCGGCTCAACTTTGGAGCGATAGTTCAAATCGGCGGCGACGAACGTGCCGTACTGATTCGCTTTTTGCACGGCTTGAATCGCCAACCCTGCCGAAGTCGGCGAAATCAGGGTGTAGATGCCGCCCGTGTTGAAAACGCGCACGCCTTCCTTGCCGAAGAGCGTGTCCCAATCCACATCGCCTTCGCGCAGTTCGCGAATCGGTGTGTGCGCGCGATAGTATAACGTATCGGACGGAATCACGCCCTTGCCCACGAAGGTAAAGTTGATGCCGTTCATCAACGTCCCTTTTTGATCGGTCGAAAAGCGCGTGCCATCGTTCTTGGTGTTGAACCAAATGATTTTGCTCGTGTCCACGCCGAGTTCGCGCAGTTGATTGCGAATGTTTTTGCCAATGTCATCATCCACCAATGCCGTGATGATTGCCGCGCGCAAGCCGAAGGTGTGCGCCAAACCACACGCGACGTTCGTTTCGCCACCACCTTGAAACACGCGCATCAAGCGCGCACGCGCGGTCGGCACATCGAACGGATCGAGACGCAACATCACTTCGCCCAGCGACACTCCATCGTACTTGCACGCATCGGCAGGTTTGATTTGTTTGTAGGTAACGACGTTTGACATTGTATCCTCCAGTGTTCAGTGTTCAGTGTTCAGTATTCAGTGTTCAGTCTGATACTGAACACTGAATACTCGAATACCGAATACTCACTTGCCGCGCGCTTCGCGAATCCACGCCAACACTTCTTGGGTCTTGGCTGTGATCGCGGCAAAATCGCCGGCGGCGATCCATTCCTTGCGAATGAGATTCGAGCCGATGCCAAGTGCAG
>JAOACU010000485.1 GCA_026417715.1 Anaerolineae bacterium
GCGAGATGTTGGTGATGAGCAAATCGGGACGTTGATTTTCGACAAATTGGAAATAGCGCAACGGTTGCGAAATTTCCCAAGGCGCGATGACGACCGCGTTCGGCGCAAGGTCATCGTTCAAAACGATTTGCGCGTAATCGCGCGCGGCATAGTTTTGACTTTCGTCGAGACGCGCAAAGTTGGTTACAAGCCACGTCGCTGGGAACGCGAACAAACCGATTGTTACCAACGCGGGTACGAGGCGCGGCGCGCGCGCTGCCCAACGTAATAACGCGTCCGCGCCAAACGCAAACCACACCGCAAGCGCGAGATAAAAGAGCGAAAAATAGTAAATCGTCGAGTGCGCCGCGCGCAAGTACACCGAAATAAATCCCACGCCAAGTGCCAGCGCGGCGAACATCGTGAACACCTTGCGCTCGCGCGCGAACGCGACCAGCGCGCCGACGATGACAAACGCAAGTCCAACGCCAAACTGTTGCCACAGCAACCTGAGCGCGTTGTTGATGCGATTCGATTCTTCGACGGGCGACTCGAACCCGAATTTGTAACTGTAACCCAAGCCCGTGACAAGTTCAAAGAAACCTTGCACGGTGTGGTTGTAGTACGCGGTCACTGTGCCCTTGAGCATCGCATCGGCGCGCGGATACAGTTCCCAGTTCTGTGGGTCTTGTTGTGCAATCCAGTAATTTGCGCGAATCGGAATGTAGGCGTAGAGCGTGAGAGGCAACACCAGCAACACCGCCGCGCGCACGACCATCGCGCGCGTGAGATGCGCGCGATTGAACCACAGAACAAGCGCGAACGCGAGCGCGCTGAACGCGATGACCAAGTGATTGGTCAGTCCCAAGCCAAACACGAACGCGGCGGCATACAGATCGCGCGCGCGGTGTTCTTGATGCCAGCGCAACATCAAGAAAATCGCAAGGACACCGAGGAGGAGGTGCAAGCCATACACTTTGGTTTCGAGCGCGCCACCCCAGATGGAGGGCATCACCGCAAAGAAACTGGTCGTGGCCAGCGCGACGGCGCGCGAGATGGCAACGCGTCGTAACAGCGCGTACACAATCGCAATAGCGAGCGCGGTGGTGACAACGGAAAGCAAATTGACGCGGAACGCCACATCGCCAAATGGCAAAAAGGTGAAGAGTTTACCGAGTAAGATGTAGAGCGGATACCCCGATGCGTGCGGCACACCCAAGATGTATGCCATATATTGAAATTCGCCGCTATCGCCATCGAGGACGGTGGGGGGCATTGTGCGAAGATACAACACGAACGCGCCCAAGCCCAACAGCGGCGCGAGCCAACGCTCCGTCACGCGCGTTGTCGTCAAGCGTTGTAAAGTCACGTTCAATCTAGTTCCACACTCCGAGCATAATCAGTATCATCGCGCCGAGCATATACAACGACGCGAATTTGTACAGCGCAAAATTCAATCTGGGTGAGCGGCGTAGCACACTCAACAGTGTTACTCCCACGAGCGCGCCACTCAGCCAGAGGACGATGTGAAAATAATTCCAAGGGATGCGAATGTTCCACGCGGCAAGAAGCATCGCCATCACGGCGGCAATGGTCGAGAGACTCAGTGTCAAGCGCGTGATCTGTTCGCCATAGGTCGTGGGAAAAATCGGTACGCCTGCCGCGCGATATTGATCGGCGTATTTGATGCCGAACGTCAAAATGTGCGTGGGAATCCAAAAGAGAATTGCCAGCGCGAGCAAGATGCCAATCACATCAATCTGCCCAGTGCCCAGCGCGCGCCCGGCGAGAATCGGCATTGCGCCAGCAATACCGCCCCACAGGATTGACCAAGGTGTGCGACGTTTGAGCCAAATCGTGTACACCACCACATCGAAGAACCAGCCCGCGAAAACGATCGCGCCGTAGAGGGGTTGGATCAACCACGCGCCGCCCACACCAACGAACGATAGAACGAGTCCCAAGACCGTTGCTTCGGTGACCGACACTTG
>JAOACU010000486.1 GCA_026417715.1 Anaerolineae bacterium
TGCGTCGGCTGACAATAGCCCGCGAAGGCGGGCTTCGGGTCTTTGTCGCGGCGACTTCCAGTCGCCAACGCCGACTTGGCACCAACCCTGTCACCGATGGCAACGCCATTTGACGCGCGGTGTGTCTGGGTGTAAAATGCAATGTAGAACAAATGTTTGTGATTACGCGGCGCAGATTGCCGCACTCAGCGCGAGGTGAATCAAATGCCCTCCAAATCCAAAACCCATAGCCGATGGATTTGCCAACAATGCGGTTTCACCGCGCCCAAAGGTTACGGTCGTTGTCCCGAATGCGGTGAATGGAACTCGATGGTCGAAACAGTCGTGACACGCGCGGAAGAGAAAAAATCCGCACTCGCCGCGCTCGCGCCGCGTAGCACGCCGCAAAAAATTTCGGAAGTGGTCACCGAAGGATTCACGCGCATCCCCGTCCCAATGCCCGAACTCGCGCGCGTGCTCGGCGGTGGCATTGTGCCGGGTTCGCTTGTCCTCATCGGCGGCGAGCCGGGTATCGGCAAGAGCACCTTGCTCCTGCAACTCGCGGCAACGCTCGCGCAATCCAGCGGCACAGTGCTCTACGTCTCTGGCGAAGAATCGGTGCAACAGATGAAGATGCGCGCCGAACGCTTGAACCTGCAACCCGACGCGCTCTACCTGCTCACCGAAACGAATCTCGATGAAATCATCGCGCACATCGAGCGTTTGCAACCGAAACTCGTTGTGATTGATTCGATTCAAACCGTGTATCTGGAGGAATTGACAAGCGCGGCAGGAAGTATCTCGCAGGTGCGTGAATCGGCGGCGCGCTTGATGCACACTGCCAAAGAGACACACGTGCCGATTTTTCTCGTGGGGCATGTCACCAAAGCCGGCGCGATTGCGGGTCCGCGCGTGCTGGAACACATCGTTGACACGGTGTTGTATCTGGAAGGCGAACGTTTTCACACGTATCGTTTGTTGCGTTCGGTGAAAAATCGTTTCGGCGCGACGAGCGAAGTGGGTGTGTTTGAAATGACACAGGAAGGAATGATCGAGGTGGATAATCCGTCCGCCGCGTTTCTCGCCGAACGCGCGCCGGGTTCAGCGGGAGCGCGATCGCGGTGACGATGGAAGGCACGCGTCCACTCCTCGTCGAAATTCAAGCGCTGACGAACACGACGACGTTTGCATTGCCGCGTCGCACAGCGAACGGTTTCGATATGGGACGCCTGTTGTTGTTGACCGCCGTGTTGCAACAACGCGTCGGACTCAAGTTGGGCGCGCAAGATGTGTTCGTCAACGTGGTCGGTGGTCTCAAGATTACTGAACCCGCCGCCGATTTGACCGTCGCGCTCGCAATTGCATCGTCGTTTCGCAATCAACCCGTCGCGGACGATGTGGTGATCATCGGCGAGGTGGGTTTGAGTGGCGAACTGCGTACGGTCGCGCAGGCGCCGCGCCGTTTGAGCGAAGCCGCGCGACTCGGCTTCAAGCGCGCGCTGGTGCCACACGCCTTGACACGACTCAAGGACAAACCCGATGGCATCGAGTTGATTGGCGCGCGTTCACTCGCACAAGCGATGGAGGTGGCGTTGGTGAGGTGAGCGCGGCAGGCGAGAGGGCGAAGGGGCGAGAGAGCGAGAGAGTGAGAGAGCGAGAGGGCGGAAGAGCGAAAGCGCGAGAGAGTGAATGCGGAGCGCGAGAGAGCGAAAGTGCGAGAGTGCGAATGAAAGCGTGAAACGTGATGCGTAAATACTGGCTCCTGACCCCTGACCCCTGACCACTGATGCCAGTCCGCGCGCGACGAGGATGTAAAACGCCGGCGTTGCGAGCAACAGGAATTTGGGATTGTACGCGGGACGCGTGAGTGAGACGATGTACATTGCGGCGATGGGAACGAGTGTCCAGAGGAGCAGTGTGGCAGTGGGACAGTGAGGCAGTGAGACAGTGGGACGGTAGGACAGTGGAACAGTGAGACAGTGAGAC
>JAOACU010000487.1 GCA_026417715.1 Anaerolineae bacterium
AAACGGTGCATCGTCAGCGTTCCTTCGCCTGTCTGCACAAGCGAATAGCGACGTAGCGGTGCAATCACCGCGTTGAATTCGTAATCGTCCTCCAACGAAACCCGAAAGGTCTCCGAGACCCTTTGGGTTTGCAGAATCGCGCGCGGAAGCGGGTCGGGTGCAAAGAAGGCAAGGAGTTTGAGGAGTTGCGCGCTGGCGGGGTTTTGCTTTTCCACCGCTTGGAACGAAATGTCCCACGTGGTTGCCACCGCGGCGGGATAATCGGTGGCAGGTGGATACGCCAACAATTTTTGGCGATGAGTGCGATACAGGCGCAAATAATCGGCAATCGTGATGCCGTGTGTCTCGATGTATGCGCCCGCTTGCTCGAGCGCGAGGGGCAGGCAACCGAGTGCATCGGCAAGTTCACCCGCGTCGGACGTGAGGGATTGGAGATTAGAGATTGGAGATGGTTGGGTTGGGTGTGTAATGACACCGATGCGTCGCAACAAAAACGTGATTGCCTCGTCGCGCGGCAAGACCTGCACATCGAGCGGACGCGCGAGCGCGCCCCAATTTGGATTGCGCGAGGTGATGAGGATATTGTGACGCAATTCGATGGCGCCACGCTCCTGTGGCAGAAACGCGCGCACGTCGCGCGCATCTTCGGCGTTATCGAAAATCAACAACCAGCGTTCACGTTGCGCCAGCGCGCGCAACACGGCTTGTACCACGATGTTTTGATCGCGTTCATCGCGTTCGGGGAGTTGTAGCGGCGCGGCAAGGAGCGCGAGATCGGTTGCGATGAGCATCGGCGATTCGGCGCGAATCCACCACACGATATCGTACTCGCTGGCGTAGCGATACGCGTACTCGACGGCGAGTTGCGTCTTGCCCACACCACCGAGACCGTGAAGCGTCTGTGGTTGCGTCAACGCGATTGCACCGTAGGGGCGACCCGCGTGGTCGCCCAACAACGCGGCGCGCAATTGCGCGAACAAATCATCGCGTCCCGTAAAATGCGGATTGCGTTGAAAGGGGATGTTCCAGATGGGAGGCAACGCGCCCGGGAATCTGTAGGGGCGAATCACCGATTCGCCCAATTGTGACGGAAACGGCGGCGCGGTTGCAGGTTTCGCGCGCCCGCGTTTCACGCCATCGAGCAAGCGTTGTTTCGCCGTTGCTTCGTCTGCACCCACGAGGTCAATGTAGATGCGCGCGCGGAACAGTCCTTCGTTCTCACACGGCTCGATGCGAATCGGCAGGAGACGATCGCCAGTGGGATCGCTAGCAATCGCGGCAGACCATTCTTCGGCGGCGAATCGCGAGGCAAAATAGCGCGGCGAAAGAACCGCGATGACGCGTTCACATTCTTTCAGCGCGCGTTGCATCTCCAAAACAAAGTTCGATCCTGGGCGAAAATCCCACGCTTGAATCGTCGTGGAATAGCCCGCGCTTTCCAGTTGCCAAGCGATCCACTGTGCCCACGCTTCGTCAGCGGTGGTGTAACTGACGAACAAGTCTTTCATTGCGCGCCTCCGTCGGTTCCTTCGATTTCATTGCCGAATTTACAAGTTCATCAAACTCGTCCTACGCGTGCGTAACACCAGTTATCCATTCTCTCCCGCCAGTCGTGCAATCTGCAAGAGGCAACAGCGAATTACTTCTTGCTTGTCCGGAGAGAGCGCGTGTTCTTCGATGTGCACAAGGCGTTTCACATCGTTCATCGCGCGAATAATGCTGACGGGCACTTCGACATTTCCTTCAACAAAGGTACTCAGATATTCGATAGCACCAAGCAAGAAACGACGCATTTCATCATCGGCGCGCGCGGTGCGGAAAAAGCCGGCGAGAGACGCAGGCAGTTTGGGAGGGAGCGACGCAGGTGCAACGGCGCGCGTGGAGGAAAAAGCATACAACGCTATCGCCAGTTCGGTAAAACTCTTGACTTGTTGTTCGATAGATTCACCCAACACATCCCAGATG
>JAOACU010000488.1 GCA_026417715.1 Anaerolineae bacterium
AGGTGTCAGGTTGGATGATGATAGTTCGCCGCGTCTTCGTTCCGACGATAATTTTTGTCTCGCTCTTGACGATATTCGTGTTGCCATTTTTCCTGTGGGATACCGATGCTTTTATCGAGGATGTGTTCCGTTATCCAGCGGGATCATCAGCACATCTACATCCAATTCGGAGTGTTGGGTTCAGCGGCTTGGCATTGTCGTTCGGTTGGATTTCCCAGCATCAGGCTTCTTTTCCTTTTGAGCGACTGCAAATGTTATTCGGAATCCCGACGTTAATCGTTCTGCTATGCTTCCTCTCCGTCCAACCTTCAATGACGCGGTTTTGGTTATGTAGTGCTATACTGACATTGGTTGTGGGATTTTTGGGGCGCGTCTTTAACGATAATCACTTGGGTTATGTTTTGAGTCTTGCCTTACTCGGCATTTTCACCAAAGAGACCTAATCTCAGGAGACAATCATGAAACTTTCCGTCCTTATTCCCGTTTACAACGAAGAGATGACGATTGGCGAACTGATTGAGCGCGTGACGCGCGTGGACATTGGCGATGTGGAAATGGAAATCATCGTCGCAAACGATGGCTCGACCGATGCGAGCGCGCAAATCATCGAAGCGCAACGCGCGCGCCACGCCGATTTGATTCGCGTCTACTCACTGCCGATTAACTTGGGTAAAGGCGCAGCGATTCGTCTGGGCTTGCATTACGCGCAAGGCGATATTATCCTGATTCAGGACGCCGATCTCGAACTCGATCCGAACGAGTACAGCAAACTACTCCAACCGATTCTCGAAGGCAAGACAAAAGTCGTGTATGGTTCGCGCTTTTTGAACGCGCGCAAGCGCGGTATTCCACTCCGCACGCGCTTGGCAAATCGTTTTTTGACGACGCTGACGAATCTCTTGTTCGGCACGCGCCTGACGGATATGGAGACGGCGTACAAAGTGTTTCGCCGCGAAGTGCTACAAGGTGTGCGCTTGCGTTGCGTGCATTTCGACTTTGAACCCGAAATCACCGGGCATTTGGCAAAGCGCGGGCATCGCATCGTCGAAGTGCCGATTTCGTACAATCCGCGCCGCGCGGATGAAGGCAAAAAGATTTCGTGGGTAGATGGCATCGAGGCGATCTATACCTTGTTCCGAGTACGGTTTTCAAAATGAAAATTTGGTTCGCGCCTCCGCGCGCGTATCTCACCTTGTTTCTCATCACGCTAATTTTCCGCATTGCCACCGCGCTGCCGTTGACGAACGCGGGCTATATGGACGCGTCGTATGCGATGCACATCGCGGAGAATCTTGCGCGCGGGCGCGGCTTTATCGAAGAGGTGTTGTGGAACTATCTCGATAATCCAACGGGCTTGCCACATCCCAGCAATCTGTACTGGATGCCACTTCCTTCGATTCTGATTGCGCCGTTCTATATTTTGTTCGGCGTATCGTATCGCGCCGCGCAAATTCCATTCGTCATATTGTCCGCGCTCGTGCCACTCGTCACGTTTTACGTCTCACGCAAAATCTTTCAGCGCGACGATTACGCGTGGACTGCCGCGCTCTTCACCGCGTTCAGTGGTTTCTACACCATCTATTGGGTGAGTCCCGATAATTTTACGCCGTTCGCATTGACCGCGAGTTTGTGTTTGGTGTTCGGTGCGCGGGGCGTGGAGCGAGCGCGCGAGCGCGCGAGCGCGCGAGAGGGCGGGGGAGCGAGAGAGCGTGGCGGTGGGGGACGCGCGTTTTTCATCGCGGGGATTTTGGCGGGGCTAAGTCATTTGTCGCGCGCGGATGGTGTGCTTCTCGTCGCCGTTGCGCTGCTTGTAATCTACTTTTACGCAATACGCACTAAGCACTATAACTCGTTTCAGGTTTCAGGTTCCAAGTTCACGCCTCACGCCTCACGCCTCACGCATCACGTTTTACTTTTAACTTTTACCTTTCTCCTTGGCTACTTGCTCGTAATGACACCTTGGT
>JAOACU010000489.1 GCA_026417715.1 Anaerolineae bacterium
TCGCAAGCGCGCCAGTGCGCGTTCGATTTGTTCGCGCAAGTGTTCAAAGCGACCAATCCCTTCGCGGTCGGCGTAGGCGATGAGCAGGCGGCGCGTCACCTGCTCGACGATGCGGTGCGGCATCTCGACGAATTCGGGGAGCGCGCTGGCAACGAGCAAGGCATTACGCGGGAGGAGGTCTGCCAACGGATCGCTCGTCTCTAGCAGGTGGGTCAGCAGGCGTTCGCGCGCTGCAGACTCTTGGTTGAGTGCCAAAAATCCCAACGCCAAGAGAATCGGTTCGCGCCAGCGTGGATCGTCGCGCTGGGCAACGATGCGTTCGATGGCTTGGGTCGGATCGCCCGCCAAGTAACGCGCGGCAAAATATTCCTGAAAGGTGAGGTGCAAAAAGCCATAGTATTCATCCCCGCGCGCGGCGAGCAACCCCACTTGGTCACGCACCGTGCGAAGGAACGGCTCCACGACCTCAGTCTCAAAGTTGGGTGGGAGATGCTGCGCGTCCAAGCCGCGCGCACGCGCCAGCGGTTCACGCAAGAGATTTTTGAGTTCAAGTTCAGGAATCAACCCTGTGGCGTAACGTGTGTGAATGTGTGCCGCAACAGGCGCAAGGATGTTGATGACTTCATCCTCGCGCAATCCTGTGTCGCGCCACACCTCGACCAGATTCTCTACCGCAATCTGATACAGACGAATACGCTGTTCGGGGAGGCGCGCCTGCGTGTTGTGATGGACGAGCGCAAGGATGGTGAGGAGGAGCGGGTTGGACGCCATCTCGGCGATGCCCGGACGGTTAGGGTCGTGAATGGCGCGCTGGAGCGATTCGGCTTCTTGGCGGGCGCGATTTTCAATTTCGCTTTCACTTTCGTCGGGACGCGCGGTCAATTGATGCACAGCAAGTGTCCACCTTTCGCAAAAGCGATCTATCGCCGCGCGTCCCATCGGTTCGATGGTGACGTGCGTCAGGCGTCCGTTCAGCGGATAGAGATGATAGTTGGCGATGCGGCTGGTGATGACGATTTGATTGCCGCCGCTTTCGGCAGGCGTTTCCCGTTCGGCCTCCCAGCGCCAGGGTTGTGGCAAATCGTCCAACGGATTGAGTCCCGCTGGTGTGCTGATGCAGTCGCGGATGAACGCTTCAACGGCGCGGACAACGGCTTCGCGACTCGAGCGTTCGGTCAATTCGTCCAAGCCATCGAGCAGGATGACGGCTTTGCCTTCGCGCAATCGTGCGCGTATCAAAGCGTTGAGGTCGGTGGGCGAGAGCGGTTCACCTTGTCTAGGATGGTTTCTGCCGTAGGTCGGTTTTTCGCCCTGCCAAGGGTGATGCCCCAGATACTCGATGAGTGTCAGGTTGGGCTGCTTTGCCAGCGCCTCGGCAAAATCGGCGACGCGCACAAGGACGGGAAAGCGCGCCGCACCCAAATCTATCAGTGCCTCGGGGTCAGGTGCGGCGGGGTCCACGTGCGCGGCGCGCACCTTGACGCGCGCCTCGCCGCGCGCATACGCTTGCGCGAGATGAAGTGCCAGCCAGCGCGCCAGCGTCGTTTTGCCACTACCAGGGTCACCCAGAATGACCAGCCAGCGATACTTGCGAAACGCCTCTGCCAGATTGAGCACCTCGACCTTGCGCTCGGCAAGGACGGCGGGACGATCACGTTCGAGGAGTGAGGGCATATACGGATGGTGCGCGATCCAGCGCGTTCGCATCAGACGACGTTCCACGTCGGAGAGAGTGTGCCAGCGCGGGTCTTGTTCGAGGGCGCGCAATTCTTCTTCGAGGAGCACCCGACTCGCCGCGATTTCACTCGATTCGGTGCGTTCGCCTTTTAGCGCGACAAAGACGCGGTCGAGCGGCACAGTAGGCAGTTGTCCGTGTACCCTGATGCCACGCAGTTCCAAGCGACTGTGCACCCGTTGTAGCCAATCGAGATACGCGGCTTGGAGGTCTGCGC
>JAOACU010000490.1 GCA_026417715.1 Anaerolineae bacterium
ATCTTCAAGGGCTATGTGGGCGAAGTGCGCGAACGTGTGCGTATTTTGCGTGCGAGTGATATTTTCGTCTTACCCTCGTCTATCGAGGGACTATCGCTGGCGATGCTCGAGGCGATGGCGGCAGGTATCGCAGTGATTGCAACCGACGTGGGTGCAGACGCGGAGGCATTGCGCGGCGCAGGCATTGTGATTGATCTTGCGGCACTCGAAGAACAACTGACACTGGCATTGCGCGTGCTCATCGAGTATCCCGATTTTCGACGCACGCTTGCTGCGCGCGCACGCCAACGTGCGGTGAGTGAGTACTCGCTCGAAACGAACATTGATCGCGTGGTGGCGTTGTATCGTGAGTTGACGGAGGACGGATGATGAAAGACGGAGGACGGAGGACGAAAGACGAAAGACGAAGGGCGAAAGACGAAGGACGGAGGACGAAGGAACAGCGCGCTGCGTATCGCGCGAGCAAGACGCGGCACTTGACGCGCACCGAAATCCAAGCGATTGAGCAATTCCGCGCGCGTTTGCATCAAATTTTGCGCGCCGACCAAATCAAGAGTTTGATTTTGTACGGCTCCAAAGCGCGCGGCGATGCGCATCGCAAGTCGGATGTGGATTTGTTGTTGGTGTATGAGAATGTGACGCCGGCGCAAAAAGAGGAAATCGAAACAGTGACCGATGATTTGTTCGCCCAACCGCGACCGCAGGTGCACGTCCTCACTTATCCGTTAGAAGAAGTGCGTCGGAATGCCGAACTAGGAATGCCTTTGTTCGTCAACATTGCGCGCGATGGCAAGACCATCGAAGGAGAACCGTTGATGGTGAATCCTACTGACAAGCCTACTGTCTCACGAATGTTCATCGAGTCGGCAAGAAAAAGGTTGCATTCTGCACAGGTCTTGATAGACGCAGGAGAATATCGTGATTCGATTTCGCGTTCGTACTATGCGGTGTTGGACGCGGCGGATGCGGCACTCATCATCAAAGGGATTACGCCGCATTCGCACGAGGGAACGCTTGTGCTGTTTAGTGTGCATTTCGTCAAAAAGGGCTTGGTGCAAAAAGATTTTGGCGTCTTGTTCAAACGAATGCGCAAGGCGCGTCAACAAGCGGATTACAGTCGCCAAATCGTTTTCACTAAAGAGGATGCCGAGTACTGGTTTGCCCTCGCGCGCGAGTTTGTCGAAACCATTGAGCAATCGTTACCCAAGTGGTTGGAGGAATCTTAGTGGAATTGTATAGTTTGACGATTCACCAAGCGCGCGCGTTGTTGGAGAAAGGTGAAATTAGCGCGACGGAATTAGTGCGTGCCGTGTTGGAGCGGATTGACGCGGTCGAACCGCGCGTGCGCGCGTACTTGACGATTGTCGCCGAGCGCGCGTTGGAACATGCGCGCGTGGCTGATGCACAGTGGGCAGAGCATCGTAAGAATGGCACGCGCGCGCCAGTGCTCTTGGGAATCCCGATGGCAATCAAGGACGAAATTTGCACGCGCGGTGTACGCACAACGGCGGGATCGAAAATTTTGCACCCCTTTGTGCCGCCCTACGGGGCAACCGTGATGAAAAAGTTGAACGCCCCTGGTGCGATTCTCATCGGCAAAACAAATCAGGATGAATTCGAGATGGGTTCGTCCACAGAAAACTCGCGCTTTTACCCTACGCACAATCCCTGGGATTTGACGCGCGTGCCCGGCGGATCGAGCGGCGGAAGCGCGGCGGCTGTCGCGGCTGATGAAACTGTATTCGCACTCGGCACGGACACGGGCGGCAGTGTACGCCAACCTGCCGCGTTCACCAATACCGTCGGTTTGCGTCCCACATACGGACGCGTTTCGCGTTACGGCGTCATTGCGTTCGCCTCATCACTTGATCAAGTGGGACCGATGACCAAAGATGTGCGCGATGCGGCAATCGTGCTTGGGGTCATTGCGGGATACGATGC
>JAOACU010000049.1 GCA_026417715.1 Anaerolineae bacterium
GCGTTGGGTGGCAAAGCGATTGTGCAAACGTACAATCCTGAACATTATGCCATCGTTGCGGCGGCACAACACGATTATCGCGCGTTCTACGCGCGCGAAGTTGCTTTTCGACGCGAGCAAGGGTATCCACCGTTCAATCGCTTGATTCGCTTGATTTATCATCACACAAACGAGGCGCGCGCGCAGCAAGAATCGGCGCGCTTGTACGGCGTGTTGAAAACGCGCCTCGCGCAACGCGGCTTGCCCGCGCTCGATTTGATTGGACCCGTGCCCGCGTTTTTTCGACGCGTGCGTGGCGAGTATCGCTATCAAATCATCGTGCGTGGTTCAGACCCGCACGCACTTGTCGCCGATTTGGCATTGCCACTGGGTTGGCGTGTGGATGTTGATCCAGTGAACGTGTTGTAAAGGCAGGGAACAGATGGCAAACGAAAAGATTCTGGTGCTGGAAGATCATACTCCTTTGCGCAAGCAACTTGAACAGGCATTGACCGATGCTGGTTTTCAAACACAATCGGCGGAAACGGGCGCGGCGGCACTCGAGTTAGCGCAACATCACGCGTTCGATTTGGTGATTGTTGATATTTTCTTGCCGGACGGATCGGGCATCGAAGCGTTCCGTCAACTGCGTAAACTGTTGCCCGATGTGGCAGGCATCGTCATCACAGGACATAGCACGTGGGAACTGGCTATCGAAGCATTGAACGCCGGTTTTGTCGGCTTTTTGGTCAAGCCCGTCGTGATCGAACAATTGGCGACAACGGTCATCAATGCGCTAGAGCAAGAAAAGTTGCGTCGCGAGAACGCGCGCTTGCGCGCTATCGTGCCCTTGTTCGAATTGTCCAAGACGTTTATGGGCAATTTCTCACTCGACGAGTTGTTGCATCGCATTATCGTCACGGCTCAGCGCGAGACCAAAGCGCAGGTCGTTTCTTTGATGTTGCTCGATCCGACCGAACAAGAATTGCGTATCGCCGCCGCTGTGGGTTTGCCGGAAAATGTCATCGCCACTGAACGTGTGATGGTGGGACATGGCATTGCTGGGCGTGTGGCACAAAGTGGCGAACCGTTGATGCTCACTGAAAGTTTGCCGCTCGATCCAGAAATTCGTCGCTGGATGCGAAAACCCGAAGTGTTGTCCTCGTTGTCCTTGCCTCTGCGTGTACGCAATCACGTGATTGGTGTGTTGAATCTCTCGCGGATGCAAGGTGATGAGCCATTCAACAACGGCGACCTTGAAATCGCGACGGTGTTCGCCGAGCAAGCCGCGATGGCGATTACCCAAGTGCGCTTGTTCGAGCAACTGCGCACGTTGAACGAAATTACCCAGATGCTGGCGAGCGCGATGGATTTGGACAGTGCGATTGTTACACTCGTGAATGCTCCTGCGCGTCTGGTGGATGCACGCGAAACGATGTTGTGGTTAAACGATAGTGTCGTACCGCGATCCGTGGTCGAGACGCTGACCACGCGGAACCACGTGCATCTGGCATCACACGAACAGATTCTAACCCAACTGACTCGGCACGCGGTTACCCACGTGGTCTTGCCTTTGCAACATAGCGATCGCATCGTGGGAGCGTTGGCAGTGACTTTGCCGTCCCCGTCCGCTGCGCGCGAAGAGCGACTGGGCGCGTTGCGTACGCTCGCGCATACCGCCAGCGCGGTGATCGAGTCGCTCAGTATGCGCGCGCGCCAAGCGGGAGCATTGCGTCAAGTGGATGATGCTCTGCGCGCCGATTTGAACTTGCAACAACTGTTGAATCGTCTGTTAGCCGAAATGATGAATGTGTGTGAAGCCGAAGGGGGCGCGATCTTTCTCCGCCGCGCGGAGGGAGAGCAGTTAGAAATCAAAAGTGCCGTGCGATTCTCTGGGGGCGATGATCTAGCCGAAACGATCTTGCGCGAGGGATGTCTCCGCGTGCTAACTAGCGCCAGCGATTCGCAAGCGATGTTTCTAGGCACACCACTGGTTGTGGGTAGTCGTCCCGATGGTGTGGTGATTCTGCGACGCGCCGCGCACATCGGCGGATTTACCAATCAACATTGCGAATGGCTAACGACGTTGGCGAACGTCGCGGCACTAGCGATTCGGAACGCCCAATTGTACGCGCGTTCGGAAGAAGCCGCGATCATCGAAGAGCGCACGCGCATTGCGCGCGAGATTCACGATGGCTTGGCACAAGACCTAACCTATCTGGTACTGAAAATCAGTGCCGCGCAGAAACTTGCCAGTCAAGGACGTCTCAAAGAGTTGCACAAGGAACTCGACGAGATTTCGGCACAACTCCGCCGCGATATGCGTGATGTACGGCACACGATTTTTGCCTTGCGTCCACTCGAGATCGAGACGGCGGGTTTCTTGCCGGCTCTGCAAAAATTCGTCAAAGAATTTGGAATGTACACGGAAATCGAAGTGGATTTGGATGTGCAAGGTGATGTCAAGCGACTCACCTCGAAGATGGAAACCGCTTTGTTCCGCTTGACGCAAGAAGCGTTGAATAATGTGCGCAAGCATGCGCGCGCCAAGCACGTCTGGATCGAATTAAAAGTGGATGCGCCGCGCGCGGCGAGTTTGCGCGTGCGCGATGATGGTATCGGTTTCGATGTGGTGAAGGCATTAGCCCTCGCGCGCGAGCGGGGCAGTGTTGGCTTGATCCAGATGCGCGAACGCGCCGAGCGCGCTGGTGGTACGTTTGAAATCGAAACTGCCCCTGGCAAAGGCACCCAGATTCGCGCGACGATTCCAATGCGGGAAAGTTGATACGAATGTTGACCTACTCGACAATTGTCTTTGACGCCGGCGGTACGTTGTTGCATATGGATTACGATGCGTTGGCGCGTGTGTATGTTCGAGTCGCGGCAACGCGCGGCGTGCCGGTTTCGATACCGCACGCGCGCGCGGTTCTCGAAGCACTGGAAAACGAAATGCCGCAACGCCAACGTCAGCGCGCAGTCAGTTTGGAAGCCGATAACGGCGCGCGTTTCTGGGACGAATTTTTTGGCGATGGCTTTCGACGTTTGGGCGTGTTAGACGATGTGACGCGCGAGGTCACAGAAATCCGTACCCGTTTTCAGCGCGGTGAATTCGAGACGTTGTACGACGACGTTGTGCCGACGCTCGATGCGTTGCGCGCACAAGGCAAACAACTCGGCATCCTCTCCAACTTTTCGCCGAATCTGGAAGACGTTCTGCGCGCGTTGCGCATTCATGCGTACTTTTCATTCTTCATCGTTTCAGGCATCGTCGGTGTCGAGAAACCGGACGCGCGCATTTTCGATTTGATGGTACACGCCGCGCGCGTACCGCGTCACGAGATTGTGTATATCGGCGATAGTGTGTTCCACGATGTTCAAGGCGCGCGCGTGGCAGGACTCGCGGCGATTCTGTTGGATCGTTACAATCAGCATCCGGAATTCAATGGCGCGCGCGTGCGGACACTGCGCGAAGTGGTGTAAAAAATACGCCCGCTTGGATTTCCAAGCGGGCGTGCTGTTTATCTGTGCATTCAGCGCACGATCGTTCCTCCATCCGCTTTGAGCGAGGGCACAATCTCAACGACGAGTTTCTGAAAGTGACTGTTGGGCGGATAGTTGGGAGTCGTCGCGTAAACCAACTCGATAATGCGTGCTTCGATACGCAAAGAGGCAGTCTCTAGACGTAGCATCTTGTCTTTCTCTGCCAGGACCACTTCACCTTTTTGCGATAACTTGGTTCGCAGGTTCTGGTCTTTGTAGGCATACTCACTGGCAAGAATCTGGGTGACCGTACGCACATCGCCTTTATCGAACAACCACACATCGAAGGCAACGACTTTGTCCGGTTTGCCCTCACCGATGGTCTCCGAAATGCCCATACCGCATTCGCCCAAAAATTCTCCGCGTGGGGTTTCCAAACTGTACGATGTGTCGTAATTGTCGTTTCCCAGTGTGTAAGAAGGCACAAAGCGTCCCAGTCCCCCAGGCGTGGTAGTTGGCGGTGGTGGAGTCATCGGCAAGCGTTGTTCTAGCGGCGTCGCCGGTGTAACTTTGGGTGCAGTAGTCGCTGGAGCGGGTTTGCGTTCGCGACGCGCGCGTAGTTTCGGCAGAATGCGCAAAACCAAGATAGCGATGATAGCGGCAATCAGCACTAGAGCAGCCACGATGAGCAGAATGGTGACGAGTGAATTATCACCTTGAGAAGGTGTCGTGGTAGGACGTGGTGTGGCAGGGGAAACAGGAGTGCCGACGCCTGGTGTCGCAACGGCAACAGGGGCAATCGAAAGATCGAGTGCGCGCGCGAGGTTGGTCAGGCGTTCGACTTCACGCGTGCGCCCTTTGGTCGTCAGGTCTTGAACGAGTTGCTTGATCAAACGTTCTTGATCGGCGCGGGGCAAGTTCTTCAAGCGTGCGCGTGCCAAGACGGGATCGTTATTCACCGAGTACGAATCGGCGACCGCCAAAATGTCATCGGCATTGGGTGTCCAACTGACCGGCGCAATCACCCAGCCGATCAACAATCCCAACGCCAAACCGATCAGTAAACCCACCAAGGGACCAATCCAGATACGCCGTTGTACGAGTTCAAGGATTTTGTTCATCACGCCTCCCGATTCATTCGAATCGTCTGGATTGCTTGCGCGCACCAGGACGAGTGATTCGGCGGTTATTGTATCACAGGTGGCGCCAAACGCCAATCGCGCACTACGGGTTACCTAACCTGATTATAACACAAGATTGAATGTGCGACAAGGGGCAATTTTCACGAGGCATGGCTGGTGCAAAGTCGGCGTTGGCGACTGGAGAGACGCGTCGGCGACGCGTCTGTACTCGCCGCGACAACGACCCCAAGCCCGCCCTTCGGCGGCTTTGGGTAGTTGTTAGCGTGAATTCATTCGCCCGTCAATAGACTTGGCACCAGCCCTGCAAGTTGTGGTTGGCAAATTCTACAAACGTGGTTATAATTTCATCCGTGAGCACACTTTTCCCTAGCGAGCCCCAATTCCAAGTGGGCGACCGCATCGAATTGCGCGCTGATGCTACCCTGTTGCAACAGGGCTGGCTTCCTCTTGAACCTGTCCTCGTCGGATTGCTTAGCCAAGCCCAAGTTGTGATGGACGTGGACGGTGAACCCAACGTGCTCACGCTTGATCTCGCACACAGCGCATTCCAGAGTGTCCAACACTTGCGCGCACTTGCCAAGACCTCCGCGCCGCTTGTCCTCGAATGTGTTAGTGTATCTCCTCTGCAATTTCGTTTGCGTGTCGAACCGCCCGCGCCGCTTGAATTGCCAACGGCGTCTAACGATGTGATCACCTTCAACCCGGACGATGCGGTGCTACTGACCAGCACGACGTTGGCGCGTTGGCGTGATTTCCGTTTGTCACTCCAAGCCACGCGCCTAGCGATGGTCGCCGGCTTTGATCAGTTGTTGTGTTTGCCATGGTTGCGTGACGTGGAACTATTGGAACATCAACTGCGCGCGGCGCGCACGGTCTTGCGACGTTTGCGTGGACGCGCCCTCTTGTGCGACGAAGTTGGCTTGGGCAAGACGATCGAAGCGGGCATCATCCTTGAGGAACTGGTCGTGCGTGGCTTGGCGCGCCGCGTCTTGATCCTCGTGCCGCCATCGCTGGTGGAACAATGGCAAGGCGAAATGCGACGCAAATTCAATCTCGATTTTATCGCTCACGATCATCCGACATTTCGCGAGCAAGGTGTGCGCGCGTGGGCAAATTTCGATCGCATTATCGCCTCGTATCATACCGCTAAACGTGAACCGCATCGTAGCGCGATCCTGCAACACGAATGGGATATGGTCATCATTGACGAAGCGCATCATTTTCGCAATCGCAACACGCTCTTGTGGCAAATGGCATCCGAGTTGCGGCGCAAATACATTTTGCTTCTCACCGCTACACCTGTCCAAAACGATTTGGAAGAATTGTTCAATTTGGTCACGTTATTGCAACCAGGATTGCTCAGCACGGCGCGCGCGTTCCAGAAGCAATTCGTGGACAAGCGTGACAAACTGATGCCGCGCAACATCGAAGAACTGCATCGCTTGTTGAGCGAAGTGATGGTGCGCAATCGTCGCGCGACCGTTGGGCTGACGTTGACGCGACGCATCGCCAAGACGCACCTGGTTACGTTGACCGCCCGCGAGCGTGCCTTGTATGACGATGTCTCGCGTTTCGTGCGCCAACGCTTGGGCGCGAGTCCCACGCGCGTACTGTCGCGAATGGCTCTTGTCACCTTGCAAAAAGAACTGGGGAGCGCGTCCCACGCCGCCGCGCCCACGCTCGCGCGACTTGCCGAAGACACGCGCTTGGATGCCGACGAGCGTGCGACACTTGCCGAGTTCGCCGAACGTGCCCACGCTCTGCACGATAACAGTAAAGCCGACCGTTTGCTTGCCCTCTTGCGCGATTTTCCCGACAAGATGGTGATCTTTACTCAATTCCGTGCTACCCAAGCGTGGCTTGAAGCGCGGCTACGCGAGGCCGGCGAGAACGTCGTCGTGTTTCATGGTGGTTTGCCGCGCTTGGAAAAAGAAGAAGCGATTCGACGTTTTCAGCGCGACGCGCGTATCTTGCTCAGCACCGATGCGGGAAGCGAAGGGCGCAACCTGCAATTCTGCAACGCTGTCTGCAACTTTGATTTGCCTTGGAATCCGATGAAGATCGAACAGCGCGTTGGGCGCTTGAGTCGCATCGGACAAACGCGCGATGTGTACGTCTTTAACCTCGCGGCGGCAGACACACTCGAAGCCGCGATTCTGTACCTGCTCGAAGCGAAAATCGCAATGTTTGAACTTGTCATCGGCGAGATTGATATGATTCTGGGTAACCTCGAAGAAGAAAAGGAATTCGAGGAGATTGTGACCGATCTGTGGGCACAATCGCGTGATGATGACGAGTTTCGTGCCGCGTTGGACCGCTTGGGCGATCAACTTCTTGCGGCAAAAGAAAATTACTTGCGCCAACGTGCACAAGAAGAACGCTTGTTTGGAGACAAGTTTGCACCCGAATAGTCGAATAGTCGGATAGTCGAATAGTCAAGCAATTATATGACCATTCGACCATACGACTATCCGATTATACGACTATGTGACTATACGACTAAACGACTAGATGGCTGATCCATTAGAACAATTTCTCACCGAATACGTAGATGCTGTCGGTGGCTTGGTCGAGCAACTCGAACCCCAAGTGTATGATGTGTTGTTACCCGATGTGGCGATCCCACAACGTATCGTTCTCGATCCCGATGCGTTACCCGAACATCCATCGGCACAGTTGCTTACGTTCGGCAGTACGTTGCTCGACGATTGGCTTGCCCACGCCCGCGCGCGCGGACAAATCGGCTGGATGTTTCTCGATGATGTACATCTGACGCCGCACGCATTGGCACAGCGAATCACGCGCGAAATCACGTTGCCAGAACAAATCACCCTGCGCATCGAAAACACGCGCCCGTTGTATGTCACGCATTCGATCTTTTGGTTCGAGGCAACCTTTTTCGGTGAAGAGAAAGAACAGGCGTTGTATCCGCTCGCGCTGGATCGTTACTACAATCGTCAGGTGCGTTATTTGGACGAATGGTTGGAGGGCGAACGGTTGGCAGAGACGCGGCGCTGGGCGTTTGCGGATGCGCCAGCCGTACCGCTCGCGCAGGCATACCTCGCCGCGCGCGATGCCGTCACGCGGACTGTGCGCGCCGAAGCCCACGCGCGGCAACAGGACGCGCACACGCGCTTGGCGCTTCAGACCGAGCGGATGAAACGTTACTATGCCGATGTGCGCGCAGAACTGGAAGAGCGCATCGCCAAAGCGCAAGCACGCGGCGACGAAGTGACCTCCTTGCGCGCGCGCGTCGAGACACTGAATCGTGAAGAACGCGTGCGCCTTGAGGAACTCGCGCGGCGCGCCCAAGTGCGCGTCGAACTGCAACTCGTCAATCTGTTGCATATCAAAATTCCACGTTTGTTCCTTTACACACGCCCCGTCGCCAAACAATCGCAGGTGCTTCGTCCAGCGTCATTGACGCTGACGTGGGATCCGCTCATCGAAAAAACGGACGCGCTCGTTTGCCCGAATTGTCAACGTCCCACCTTTGCCCTACGCGTGAATCGGCACGGTGTTTTGCATTGTCCCGAATGTGAACCGACTAGGTGACGAAAGAGAGGAGGTGCGATGCCAGATCAAAAATGGACGAACCAAGACATCGCCGCGCTGTTTTATCGCATCGCCGATATTTTGGAGATTCGCGGCGAACCCGATGCGACCCCCGCTGATGCCAAGAACTTGCGTTTTAAGGTGATGGCGTATCGGCGCGTGGCAGATGCCATCGAACATCTGGGGCGTGATATTCGCGACATCTGGCAAGGCGATGCAAAAAATTTGCAGACGATTCCCGGCATCGGCAAGGAAATCTCGGAAAAGATTGACGAGATTTTGCGCACGGGACGACTCAGGTATTACGAGAAAATTTCCAAAGGAATTCCCGAAGGCATCTTTGAACTCTTGACGATTCCCGATGTGGGACCCAAAACCGTCGCGCGCCTTTGGCAGGAACTCGGCATCACCGATGTTGCGAAACTCGAAAAAGCGGCGCGCGCGGGTAAACTGCGCGAACTCAAGGGGTTTGGTGCCAAGTCGGAAGAGAAAATTCTCGCGGGCATCGAAGCGCAACGTCGCAAAAAATCGCAGACGCGCATCTTGCTCGGTGTCGCGTATCCGTTTGCACAAGAAATCGTTGCCGCGCTGCGCGCGTCGTGTGGTGATACGATTCACAACATCGCGCCCGCTGGCTCATTGCGTCGAATGAAACCGACGATTGGTGATCTCGATATTTTGGTTGCCTCCGATACGCCGCAAAAAATCATTGACGCGTTTGTTGCCTTGCCGATGGTGCGTGAAATCAACGCGAAAGGAACTACGAAAGCAAGCATCGTCGCGCATAACGGTCTGCAGGTGGATTTGCGCGTCCTCGAACCCAAACATTGGGGGAGCGCGCTGCAATATTTTACGGGGAGCAAGGAACACAACATCGCGCTACGCAACCTCGCGCTAGAGCAAGGTCTGTCGTTGAGCGAATGGGGCTTCAAGCGCATCAAAGACGACGTGGAAATTTTCACGCCGACCGAAGAAGAGGTGTACGAGAAACTCGGTTTGCAGTGGATTCCACCCGAATTGCGTGAGGCGAGTGGTGAGTTAGAGTTGGCGCGTCAAAAAAAGATTCCGCGTCTGATCGAGTTGAGTGATCTCAAAGGTGATTTGCAAGCGCATTCGACGTGGAGCGATGGTGGCTTTACGATTGAGCAAATGGCAAAAGCGGCACGCGCGCGCGGACTGAAATACCTTGCGATTACCGATCACAGTCAGGGTCTTGGCGTTGCGCGCGGACTCACACCTGAACGCGTCAAAGAACAGTGGGCGGAGATTGACGCGCTGAACAAACGTTGGAACGATTTCGTCATCCTCAAAAGTATCGAACTCGAAATTCGCGCGGATGGCTCGCTCGATTTTCCCGATGAACTCCTCGCGCAATTCGACTTGGTCACCGTCTCGACGCACAGCGCGCTCAAACAATCGCGCGAGAAAATCACAGCACGCGTCGTCAAAGCGATGCACAATCCGTATGTGGACATTTTCTTGCATCCGACCGCGCGCCTCCTCAACGAGCGCGAAGAATCGGCGATTGATCTCGAAGAGGTGTTTCGCGTTGCGCGCGAAACTGGCACTCTTCTCGAAATTGACGGCGCGCCCGAACGCCTCGACTTGGACGATGTGCGCGTGCGCCGCGCGCGCGAGGTCGGCGTGAACATCGTCATCAACAGCGACGCGCACTCACCCGAAGGATTCGACGGGTTGTTCTACGGCGTGGCGATGGCGCGCCGCGCAGGGTTGACGGCAAACGATGGGTTGAATACGTTGGAGTGGAGAGAACTCAGGGCGAAACTCAAAAGGCAAAAGCGGAGATGACGGAGGACGGAAGACGAAGGACGGAAGACTAAGAAACTATCTCAAAAATAGGTTGGATCCGTCTTGTAGACCAGACGGCGATACCAAATGAGCGCGCACGCCCATTGGAGTAGCCCAAGATAGTTTTCAGGATGCTTGTCGTAGCGCACTAACAGCGCACGACACTTGGACAGCCAGGCTAACGTGCGCTCCACCACCCAACGCCGTGCGGGGTATCGACGTTTCCGTTTCGTGGGTGGTTTTTCACCAATACGACGGATGTGCGGCACATATACGTGTTTCGTTACGGCGTCGCGCCCCGTTGGATTGTCATACGCTTTGTCCAGACACAAGTGTTGGGGTTGCTCTGGGGTCGGTTCGGGACGCTCTACGACAATCGCATCGAGAGTCGCCTCGAGCAATTTGGTATCGTGGACATTGGCAGGCGCAATGACCACCGCTAAAGGTCCACCCTCGCCCTCGGTCAAAAAGCTATGTTTGGTGCCATTTTTGGCTCGATCGGTCGGGTTGGGGCCAGTCGCGCCCCCCCAAAGCGGGCTTTACGCATCGCCGTATCCACCGCTTGCCATTCCCATTGCACCCATTGTAATTCGTCACATTCTTCAACGAAAAGCGCCCAGATTTTTTTCAAACAACCCCGTTCTACACCAATGTTGAAAGTAGCGATGCAGCGTACTGTCATCGCCATACACGCGGGGGATATGATTCCATTGGCAACCTGTACGTAAGCGAAAGATAATACCATCCAGCACGCGTCGGCGATCAACCCGATGACGCCCTCTGGGTTTAGGAGGGTCGGCTTCATCGAGTAACGGTTCAATCCGTTGCCACAAGCCATCGGGGACTTCCCACAGGGTTGGTAGTCGGCGTTTACGTTTGGGCATAGTTCTACTCCTTGAATACTCAGGATTGAATTATGCCATAAAATCCTATTTTGAGATAGTTTCTAATTTCTTGTCGTGTACACTCCCAGGCTCGCTGGGACCTAGATATTCCACCCGTTGGGTCTGGGCATTAACGAGCAAGAGGTTCTTGTCCGTGTGCGTTTTCTTCTTTCCGCTGTAATGTTTGCTCTGTTTACTCTCATCCTGAGGACGTTGACGGCGTCGTTCGGTGCTGTCGAGGAGTAAATCGGCAGGCACATCCGGACTGAGACGCGCGGCGAGGGTACCAGCATCTCGCGCTGGCACCATCCCCATCTGCTCCAGGGCACGACGCAAGATCGGCAACAGGCGGTGAATCCAGTAATTCGCTTGAGATTGACTGAGTCCAAAACACAAGCCATGCATCGTTTGGAGGGGATAAGTCTTCTGATAGACAAGGATGAAGAGCAGTTTGTCTTCGATAGTGTTGAGGATGCCTTTGGCACCTGCGCCTGTTCGGCGTTGGCGGGGTTTACCTTCCAGGGTGGTGGTCTGGGGTTGGCTGGCAAGATAAGCCTCGGCAAAGGCTGGTAACAGGCGTAGAAATTCCTCAGGCGTCAAGCCTGTAGCCGCCAGAAATTCTTTGGGATTGTCTTTGAGGTCAGTATAAGTAATCATACTTCAATTATAGCCCGAATTGCTTATTCCCGATAATGTCTATCGTAGATGTGCAACGGAAGTACCTCGATCTAAAATCGTTTTATGCCATTGATGCGGCATACCTGCGCCAGCGTTTGAAGGAGGGCACTTTTGGTCAGCCCTGAAGTTGTTCAACTCTGCATCTGTCTCCGGGGGACCGGCGCGCAACGCGTCGTGTCCCCATTTCGTAGTGAAGGATGAAGTATGAAGGCAGAAGTATGAAGTACTCTCATACTTCATCCTTCATACTTCCGCCTTCTGACTTTTGGTTCACCCCAAATTGCCGGAGAACAAACAATGGCACTCAAAATCTATAACACGCTCACTCGTCAAAAAGAAGACTTTATCCCTAACAAGCCCGGCCACGTCGCGATGTATGTGTGCGGTCCAAATCTCTACGCGCCGTGCCATGTGGGGCACGCGTTCTCGTACATCGTCTTTGATGTGGTCAAGCGATATTTAAAATTTCGCGGCTACACCGTGCGCCACGTTCAGAATTTCACCGACATCGAAGATCGCATCATCGCCAAAGCCCAAGCCGAGAACACGACGATTCAAGCCATCGCTAAAGTGTACATCGCGCGCTTTTTCGATGAAATGGACGCGCTCAACATCGCGCGCGCCGATGCGTACCCGCGCGCGACCGGCGTCATCCCCACGATTATCGAAATGACGCGCGGACTGATTGACAAGGGCTTTGCCTACGTCGTGGATGGCGATGTGTACTTTCGTGTGCGGCGCGCGGACAACTATGGCAAACTCGCGCATCGTTCGCTCGATGAGATGGAAGCCGGCGCGCGGATCGAAGTGGACGAACGCAAAGAAGACCCAATGGACTTTGCCTTGTGGAAGGCGTCCAAACCCGGCGAACCCGCGTGGGACAGTCCTTGGGGACCGGGACGTCCGGGCTGGCATATCGAATGCTCGGCGATGAATCTTGTGGAACATGGTGAGCAGATTGACATTCATGGCGGCGGACAAGACGTGATCTTTCCGCATCACGAAAACGAAATCGCGCAGAGCGAATCGTACACCGGCAAAAAACCGTTCGTCAAGTACTGGATGCACAACGCGCTCTTGCGCCTCGCCACCGATACATCGGAACAAAAAATGACGCGGCATGTGGGCAACACGTTGTGGATTCGCGATGTCCTCGCGCGTCACGAACCCGATGCGGTGCGCTTGTATCTGCTCTCGACGCACTATCGCACGCCGCTCGCGTGGACAGATGCCGATGTGGATGCGACCGCGCGCGGACTCGAACGCTTGCGCGCCGCTGTCAAAGACGCGATGGCGCCGCAACACATCGAAGACAATGCGCTGACGCAATTTGCCGCGCAGACGCGCGAAAAATTCATCGCCGCGATGGACGACGATTTTGGGACACCGCAAGCCATCGCCGCGCTGTACGATTTGGCACGCGAAATCAATCGCGCGCGCAGTGAGAATGTATCGGCACAAGCCCTTGCTCCCGCGCAAGCGACTCTGCGCGAACTGGCGGGTGTGTTGGGATTGACACTCGAAGAACCAAAGACCAAGATGATGCA
>JAOACU010000491.1 GCA_026417715.1 Anaerolineae bacterium
CAAAAAAGGCGTGGGCAAAATTCCCACCAACTATAACTTGAAAGAGGCACTACCACTCGTGCAGAAAAAACGTTTGCTGGCTGAACCGATTGGTGCGCCAACAAGTTCATGGCAGACTGTTTCTAAAGAGCAAAAAGCCCTGAACAAGATCGAGGGGACGAATGCGTATCAAGCGCGGCGCGGTGCTGCAACTGAACCATACGGGGTTTACTGGATAGAGGTACGCCAGGTCTTGTCAACAGGAAACTTGCTCATTCGCAACAGAGTAGAACGAGGCAAAAGACAACTTCAGCAAGTCGAAGAATCCATTGAGCCAGATTTAGTTTTCCCAGCAATTAGTGGCGCAGACATTCGACGATGGAAAGCAGTACCACATAGTTTCGTTCTCATCGTTCAAGATCCTGAAAAGCGAAGAGGGTATCCTGAAGAAACAATGAAGAAAGATTATCCTAGAACGTATGGCTATCTGCTAAGATTCAAGCGTCTGTTGTTCGCTCGTCCAGCCTACAAGAAATTTCACGCCGAAACAGGTGCTCCGTTCTATAGCCAATACAGCATCGGGACGTATACTTTTGCGCGCTACAAAGTAGTGTGGAAACGTATGGCAAGCGATCTCGTCGCGGCGGTGATCTCCCAACACAAAACCGAGTTCGGTTGGAAAACGGTCATTCCCACTGATACGACTTCGTTGATTGCGGTAGATAACGAGGACGAGGCGCACTATCTTTGTGCGATTCTCAACGCAACGCCGGTGCGCGAATTCGTCAAATCGTATTCGGCAGCCGGACGTGGTTTTGGGGCGCCATCGGTGATGGAACACATTGGTATTCCCAAGTTCGATGCCAAGAACAAAACGCACGCCAAACTTGTACAGTTGTCTAAGCAATTGCACAATCTTGCTGCACAAGGCGAGATGGATAAAATAGCACACTTGGAAAAACAAGTAGATGACACCGTTGCCAAATTGTTTGGGATTGGTGCGTAACCCCCAAAGGAGTCGAAATGAAAGGTATGTTTGATACAGCGCCAGTAGTTATGGGCATCGCCATCTACTTGCCGCATCAGTACGGTCGTTTGCTGGCAACCGCAGAAGACGCGGACAAACTGAACCCCACGTGGCAAGAATGGTTTGAGGTGTGTGAAGAAACCAAACGTAACCTGCGTTCGATTGGCATCGAGCCGATTGACGTTTTGGTGGATATGGACGATTTTGAAAAGTACTGCGCCGAGCGCGGTTTGAAGAACATCGGCGGCACGCGCGCCGAATACGTCGTCGAACGATTACGCCAACTCCGATAAATTTTCGATTGCCGATTGCCGATTTTCGATTGATGACGCAATCGCAAATCGAAAATCGAAAATCAAAAATTGAATCACAATCTCCAATCCTTCGACGTGGCTCAGGACAAGTCTCCAATCTCTAATCTCCAATCTTGGAAACTCCTCACCTTCCTCTTCGCCCTCGCGAATTTTCTCGAAGTGGCAGTGGTGGCGCACTTTGTTTTGTTCACGCCTGCCTTTCTCCACACGATTGGTTTTAGCAAAAGCGAAATTGACGCGTGGACGGGACCCATTTCCGCGCTCGCGTTTCTGTGTGGCATTTGGTTCGTGCCGTTCTGGGGTGTCTTGGCGGATCGGTATGGACGCAAGCCGTTGGTCTTGCGTAGCCATTACGTCGAAATGATTGCAATGGCACTCGCGGCGATTTCGTACAATGTGTGGCTGTATGTGATTGCGCGCGCGCTCACAGGATTTGCACTCGGCAACACAGGATTGATGTACGCTTCGCTTACTGAAGCCGCGCCCAAATCGCGCGTGGCACTTGCTTTGGGGCTGGTGAACGCGTCCGCGCCGCTCGGTTCGCTGGTGGGCGGATTGTTGGGCGGGGTTATTGTTTTTGCCTACGGTGTGCACACGCTCTTTGCGGTGGATGCCGTAGTG
>JAOACU010000492.1 GCA_026417715.1 Anaerolineae bacterium
CGCGATATACACTACTTCTGAATTCATCCCTCAACGATCTTCAACACGGAGCAGATACTGCATGTTCGGCGGGCGGGCAAACAAATCCATATTCCTACCGCGAAATGAAAGCAATTACGGAGCCGTATGCGGATGAGTGGATTATAGATAGAGCTGCTTTGTCCTTCAGTCAAAACTACATTGGGATTATGTGCGCTATCGGCGAAGAATGGCGATTGAGCGAAGGCAGCGAGGCGTTGCATCCGCGACTGCCTTTTCGTTGGACTGTTATTTTACATCTGTACTCACAAACTCCGATTTATCCGGAAGTGTTCAAGAGGCTGCCGGATGACGCGGAGATTCTCGGCGCAACGGCGTTGGTGACGATGAGCGATTGCGCCGTGTTGAAATACACCGTGAACGCCGCGTTCCATCTGGAATGGCGCGATGATCTGCCCTACCAATGGGTGGACGACGCGGGCGGCGGAAGCAAACTTGTCGTCACCAAAGACACTGCGGACACCGCCGCGCTCGTTGTCATCGGCGTAAATCTCGACGGCAGTTTTCGCGTACTCTCAAAAGAATTCGACATTGTCGAAGTACAAAATGGCGTCGCGCGGGTTTGCGACCTCACGAAGACCATGCGCACCGTGTTTGCAAACCGCAATAAGGGCTACGGCGGCGGATTCTACATTGTGCCGTTTGATCCATCGGCGATCGGCGGATTTGAAACGTGGCAGGCGGAGAGTGGCTATGCCGGACTTCGCAATCTGATTCCAACAGTTACGCGAAGCGCGCAACTGGACAGCGAAGGCATCGCGTCGTCGTTCAGTTACAGCGCGACCACGCGCCTTTTCAAATAGGGCGGACTGTCGATAAAAGGTCTTTCCGTGAGCTGTCAACTTGGCGCAAGTCGCGTTGAACGATATTTGTCCTACGAACCTTATCCAGATTTGGATTGAAAGGATTCATGTGTATGCTGACGGAAGATGATCTGAAGCATATTCGACTTGTGGTAAAAGATGAGATTCATCAAGGGCTCGAAGCGCAGCGTGAGCGGTTCTGCTTTCAACATATCGCGACTGCCGCAAATCACGGTGCGCGTTTGAGCGAAGTGGAAAGCGAGGTTGCGCGGCTTCGCAACGGTAGGACAAACGGCGCGTCTTCATCGTGGCTTGCGGACGCGTTGCAAAATCCCCGAACTGTTATTTGTCTTTTGACTTTCATTGTGGGATTGGTTGTCTTTGGCATGTGGTTGGGGCTCCGCGACAACGCCGACTTGCAACATTTGCGCGACGATGTCAACACGTTGGCGGATATGCTTCGCTCGATAATGGGTTCGTAAAAAATGGCGAAGGTGGTGATACCCGATGAAGTGGATGTTGGTTGCGGCCTTATGTTGTGTGGTTATTGCAATTGCCTGCGCTGTTCGCGTTTTGCGGGCCGGAAATGAACTGCTTCGGCGCGGCATTCGTTATGTGTGTGGTGGTGAATGCGACGATGAATGATGCGGCGAAATGGCAGATGGATTGGTTGCGAAGCGTGCAGCCCAATGCAGTGACGATTGTCGGCGAACCGTACTGGCGCGTTGCCTTGGCGATTGCGGCGCACGAAAGCGCATGCGGAACAAGTCACCTTGCAATTCAACATTTGAATTTGCACGGGATTCGAGCTGTAGGCGATCAACCTCGAACGGAGGATGGTTATCGCACGTTCGACGAGTCGGCGCAGTCGTGGACTGCTGTGCGTTATTTGTTGGCAAATAGCTCGCACTATCGCGAAGCGCGGATGGCGTTCGAAGAACTCATGCGGCGCAAGTCGCGCCCTGATGAAGCGGAGAAAATCTTCATCAAACTCATCGCGCCAGTCTATTCCGAAGATATACTTTGGTGCGAAAAGGTGATGCGATGGCATGAGGTTGTTTGCAGTATTTGGCCCAAGCCCTGAAAGCCTCAAGAA
>JAOACU010000493.1 GCA_026417715.1 Anaerolineae bacterium
CTTTGTCCGTGCCGCGAATGCTGATGTACGCCGAGATCGGGTTGAAGATCAAACTCCCTTTGCCCGAAGCCAAAAAGCGATTGTTTCCTGTGTCGTCCCACGCGAGCACTTCTTCGGTCATCGTTTCTTTGTACAGCGCGCGCGCGAACTTGACGGCTTCGATCACTTCGGGCGAGTTGAGCACGATCTTCTGATCCTTGTCTTGCACCGCGCCACCAAACGACCAGATGACACCGCGCCAGTTGACGTTGGCATCCGAGCCGCGCGAGATGGGAAGCCCCAGCGGATTGCCCATCGCCTTCAGTTTGCGTCCACCCTCCAAAACTTTTTCCCACGTGTCGGGGAAGCCGCCGACTTGATCCCACAAGTCTTTACGGTAGAGGGACGGGAATGCCATATAGAAGATGGGCAGGGAGAACCAAGTGTTAGTGGCGCTGTCAAAGCCCGCTTGCTGTGCCACTGCCGAGAACTTGCCATACTTGCCTTCGATTTCCTTGACAAGGTCAGTCAGGTCTACGGTGTGATTCTTCCACAAGAACGGGCTGGAGACGGCTTGATCCCATTGCACGATGTCGTGACCTTTTTGCGCAGCCACTTCGGCGGCACCACGCGCTGCCAAATCGAGGTTGCTGACAAAACTGACCGTGACATTGACCCCATTGGCGCGTCCCCAGTCCGTAGCGAATTGCCTGATCCAATCGTCATACCCTGCGACAAAGTGGCTGATGAGTTGTAATCTCAGGTTAGCGGTCTTGGCTGGTCTGGGAATGGGAGTAGCGGTCGCTGGAGCAGGTGTGGGCGGTGCCACTGTCACGACTTTTTCGACGATCTTTTCAACGACCTGCGGCGTTCCCGGTACAACAACGGTCTCCTTCACAACGGCTGGCGTTGGTGCCGCGCAACCTGCCAACCCAGCCGCGATCAATCCGGCGCCGGCGATGCCTGCATTCTTGAGAAACTCGCGTCGCGTCATTTTTTTCTGCGTCATTTCAAACCTCCTCGCTTGAAATCAAATTCATTGATTCGCTCGAAAGGTCTAGTCGTGCGTTCCTCCGATTTTACCCTCCTTTCCTCTTACCGAATGGCGCCGCCTGTGATGCCCACCAAAAAGCGATCCAGGAAAAGGTTGTACACGATGGCAACGGGAATGCCAGCAATCAGAGCGGCTGCCATCAGTGAGCCCCAAAAGAACAAGTCACCACGCATCAGGTCTGTCGGTACTCCGACCGTGATAGTTTTGTTTGCGGTGCTGGAAATAAAAGTGAGTGCGTACACAAACTCTTGCACACACAGGGTAAAGGCAAAGATGACGATAGTGAAAATGCCCGGCAATGACACAGGTAATACGACGTGGATCAAAGTACCAATGCGACTGTCACCATCAATCCACGCGGCTTCTTCAATCTCGATAGGAATCGTTTTGAAAAAACCCATCATCAACCACGTGCAGAATGGAATCGTGAAGGTCGGATAGATAACGACCAATGCCCACAGCGAGTCTTGCAATCCCAAGCGCGAAATGACCGGCGAAAGAGGAATGAACAATAGTGTGGGTGGCACAAGGTAGGTCAGGAACATACCGATACCCAATGGCTCAGAGTAACGACCAGCGAGTCGCGCTAGGGCATAGCCAGCCGGAATGGCAATCAGCAATGTGATGATGACGACAAGACCACCGACCACAAAGGTATTCTGTAGCCATTGCACGAAAGCAGTTCGGTTAAAGAGCAAATCCACATGTTGCAAGGTAGGCGGCTCGTTGAAAATGTAAGGAATCGCTTTGAGGTTATAGAGATCGCGCTCGGTCTTGAAGGCGGTGATGAACATCCAATAAAAGGGTAGTGCCGCGAAAATGACCAACGCAATGACCACAGCGTAGAACACAACACGTTTGAGAAGGTGCATCGGTGTCAATCTCTTACGCTGAGATGTA
>JAOACU010000494.1 GCA_026417715.1 Anaerolineae bacterium
CTATCCGTGTCCTGCGCCGATCTCCAAACGTTTGTGGTCGCAGATGGAACATCTGGCGGCGCGCGCGTTTGCCGCGCTCGAATGCACCGATTTTGCGCGCATTGATTTTCGATTGCGTCCTGATACCGGTGAACCGACGATTCTGGAAGTCAATCCACTCGCGGGTTTACAAGAAGGTATCAGCGATATTGTGATGGCAGGCGAAGCCGATGGAGTGAGTTTTACCGCGCTCATCAATGGTATTTTGGAAGCGGCGTTGCAACGGTATGGGATGATTTAGATATTGGATATTGGAGATTGGAGATTGGAGATTGAGAGTTGGAGAGTACTCCGATTCTTCAACTCTGGGTTGGAGACATGGGAATAGACCTTGAAGCGTTACGCAAGCGATTGGAGGAGGAGCGCGCGCAATTGTTGGCGCGCGCGATTCCACCTCCAGAACCCGCTAAGGGAGACGAAGCCGATTTGGCGGCGATGCACCAAGCGCGCGAGCAAGCGCAATGGTTGGCAAACGATCAAAAGCAACGGCTGGCTGAAATTGACAAGGTGTTAGCGCGCATTGCCGCCGGCACCTATGGTATCTGTGAAAGTTGTGGCAAGCCGATTGCCCCTGAGCGTTTGCAAGCCAAACCCCAAGCCACGCTGTGTATCGAATGTCAATCCAAGTTGGAGAAACGAAGAAAATAGTAAACAGGTATCCCACCAATTGACGACCTGTTTCGCGAGATATTCACCTTGGCGGCGTTCGTTTCTTTCGTCCAAACTTTTGCTGTATGGATTCTTTTGGGTTGCGCGTTGGGAATCTTACTCGCACTCAAGATGTTGGTAGATGCCCAACGTCTTTCACGCACCACGCTTTTTTCATTGGAGCAAGAGCGCGCCTCGGAACTGACTTATCGCGCGCTGATTTTGATCGTGGTATTTTTTGTTGCAATTATTTTTGTTCTACTCATCAACGTTGTCGTCGCGCCTATCGTGCCTCCGACTGTTACTGTGCCACTGCGCGGTACCACGCCCACTGTGCCACCCATCGTCTTGTCCACTCAGACGCCTACGCCCACGACAACGTTCACTCCGCCACCGCGCATCGAATTGCCCAGCCCTAGCGCGCTGGTCAGCGCGACCGCCACGCGCACGGCAACGCGTCCGCCGGCACCGCCGCCTCCACCACATCCCACCGCGACACTAGCGTACCTTTTTCCTGCACCCAAAATCGTTGGACCACTGCCGAATGGAGGAACGTGGATCGGCGAAGGGCAGGCAAACGCCGCGATTACGTTTCGCTGGACGTGTGAGCAATGCCTCCTCGGTCCGAATGATTGGTACGAAGTGGTCATCACTTTCACAGATCGAAACGGTGTCCCGCGCACGTATGCCGGCAGAACGCGCGACACGTGGCTGTCTCTTCGCCGCATCTACGAAGGTGGTGGTTTTGAGTTGTATCACAAAGCCAAAGAAGATGTGTATCAGTGGTACGTGCAAGTCAAACGTGAGCCGGGCAACCAACCGATTTCACCACCAAGCGAGACATGGAAGTTTGTATGGAAATGAGCCAATGAGCCAATGTACCAATGAGCCAAATAGACGAAAGACAGAAGACGAAGGACAAAAAGGTTTGGCTCATTGGCTCATTGACGAATTGGCTCATTGAGTACGGACTATGGCAGAGCGAATTTTGGTTATCGAAGACGAATCCAAGATTGCCGATTTTTTGCGGCGCGGTTTAACGTATGAAGGTTTTACCGTCGAAGTGGCTCTCGATGGCGAAAGTGGTCTCAAAGCCGCGCGCGACAATCCGCCCGATTTGGTGATTCTCGATGTGATGTTGCCCGGCTTGGACGGTTATGAAGCTGTCTCTTATACACATCT
>JAOACU010000495.1 GCA_026417715.1 Anaerolineae bacterium
TGAATCTTGGATGCGTCGTACACTTCGGTCGGTTGATTGTTCAGTTCGATTGTAGGTTCGGTTTTCTTGGGCATAGTAAGTGTTCAGAGTTTTCAGTGTTCAGTGTTCGGAGTTCGGGATTCGGGGTTCGGAATTCAGAGTTCGGAGTTCGGAGTTCGGAATTCGGAGTTCGTCCTTCGTCTTTCGTCCTCCGTCCTTCGTCTTCCGTCCTCCGTCCTTCGTCACCCCATCCGCTCGATGCGATCTTTGTAAAAAATCATCTCTGCCGCGATGAGCGCGCTGTTGAAGAATGCATTGGCAATAACCACAAACACGATTCCCCATAGATTTGTATCGAAGAAATCCCACACGATTGTAAAACCACTTCGCAAGACGTACACGATCAAGACCAAACCGAGCGCTGACAAGAAATCGAAACGAAAAACGCGAATGCTATTGATGATTGCCCTCAGGGCGTTTGCGCGGCTGATGAAAATAGCGGATACTGCAAAGACAAGGTACACCAGTATCCAAAACATTAGGATCATACCGCCAAAGAGCAAAAGCGAGCCCAACACTTGACTGACGACGCTCAACATTCCGGCGACGATGGTGAGCGGAATCATCACTGCGCTGATGCCCACGATGACCAAGAGCGCGAGCAATATCAAATTCACGCACGCGCGCAACCATCGCGCGATAAAAGACGCAGTAACGGGCTCGCGGCGAATCGGGCGCGCGGTCAATTCCAAATACAGCGCGGCAATGAGTGCCGCGCCGATTAGTAACACCAGCGTCACCGCTAGCAAGGTGATCGGTTCACTAATGACGAATTCGGCACGTGAGATTGTCACGGCAGGCGCTTGCCAGCCCAACACCGAAGGCATCCCCGTTGCCAAGACGCTGAATACGTTCAGCGTATCGCCAGCCGCTTGCAACATACTCTTGAGCAATTCGATGTTTTGGCGCGTCTCTTCGGGCGCGTGGGCGGGTGCGGCGAGCGTCACCAGCGTCACCATACGCTGGAACACCGGGCGCGCGCTAAGATGCGGTCCGATCCACAGAAACACATCCAACGCGATAGGCACGAGTAAAATCCAAGGATTGAGCCAAATCAATTCAAAGCCGCTGGACAGCGATTCAAACACACCCAATGGTTTCTTTTCGACAGTTTGGGCACGTTTATCCATCGTTGATATTATAGCCGAACACTTGTGCGAGGTCAAATGATTTTGCGGGATTTGGCAAAAAAGAAAGCACGGACTTGCATCCGTGCTTGTTTGCTAGTGTGGACGACGTGGCATCGTCTTGCTTACATCATCGTACAAACCGCGCCATTGGTTGTACTTGACGCGTAAAATTTCTTGCGCCATCTCGACCGACTCGCGCACATAACGCGGCAATTCACCTTTGGCACGACTCTTGGTGTTGCTCTGGTCACGATTGTACCACTCGACCGTTACTTCTTTGATGCGATAACCGGCTTTGCCGATGAGATACAACAACTCGACATCGTACGCCGTCACTTGCCAACCGCGCGAACGGCGCGTGCGACGGAAAAATTCCAGATGCGGGAACAGCGACAAGAGCACCACGCGGCGAAAAAGTTTGAAACCGCATTGCGTATCCTTGATGTCGCGCAAGATCAACAGCCCGCGCACTTTGCCGAAAACAAAACTACCAATCTTGCGCACAATCGAAAAACCTTCGCGCGCTGCACCACGCGAACCGATCACCGTATCGTAGCCGCGTTCATACCAGGGCAACAACTTGTCCAACTCGCGAATCGGCGTGGACTGATCCATATCGGTCAAGAGCACGGCTTCGCCGGTCGCGTGTTGAATGCCTGCCCACACTGCCGCTGGTTTGCCACCGTGTGGAATATCGAGCAAGAGAAAATTGGGATGCTCTTGCACGAATTTTTGCACCAGTTCACGA
>JAOACU010000496.1:0-311 GCA_026417715.1 Anaerolineae bacterium
GCGACAGCGGCGATGGAGGGCAACGCTTCGCCGCGAAAGCCAAGCGTTTGAATGCGAAACAAATCGTCCACCGAGTTGAGTTTGCTGGTGGCGTGTCGCGCAAACGCGAGCGCGACTTCGGCGGCGGGAATACCACAACCGTCATCGGCAACGCGGATGAAGCGTTGACCACCGCCGCGAATTTCCACTTGGATTTCGCGCGCGCCCGCGTCAATCGAATTTTCGATCAGTTCTTTGACAACCGATGCAGGACGTTCGATCACTTCGCCTGCGGCGATTTTCGACGCAAGGGCGTCAGGTAGGATATGGAT
>JAOACU010000496.1:321-1909 GCA_026417715.1 Anaerolineae bacterium
CGCCTTGCGCGCCGAAGAATCTCTCAAAGGACTTTGCGAGACGCTTCGCTACGCTCAGCGTGACAGATTGCCTTACCGACAGACATTACTTTTGTAGCACTACCCAAAATCAATCGGCGGTCGTCTTCCGTCCTCCGTCCGTATTCTAGCACAGATGCGTGAGAATGGCGAATTGGTTTTGACAGTCGGGTAGGGCGGTGTTAGAATGACGAAGAGTCAATGAGCCAATGAGCCAATGAACCAATGAGCCAAAAGGTTCGTTCATCCTTCGTCTTTCGTCCTTCGTCATCCGTCATCCGCTGGAGGAGACAATGCCAAAGAAGCCATTACGCGTTTTGATGCTCTCGTGGGAGTATCCACCGCACGTCGTTGGTGGGTTGGGGGCGCACGTTGGCGCGCTCGCGCCTGCACTTGCGCGCGCGGGCGTTCACGTGCACGTTGTTACGCCGCGCTTGAAAGGTGGCGAACCCAGCGAACCACTGTGCGCGAACGCGCGCGCGACGCGCCGCCGCGCGTTGCCGCCGTCCGTGTTTCGCGTCGAACCGCCAGTGAATCGCTTGGACAATTTCTTTGCCGATGTGCAGCAGACGAACCTGAACTTGGGTGAGCAAGCGCAAACATTGTACGATCGCATCGGTGGATTTGATTTGATTCACGCGCACGATTGGCTGGTAGCATTTGCCGCCACTGCACTCAAGCGGTTACACAAGACGCCACTCCTCGCGACGATTCACGCGACCGAACGCGGGCGCGGGCGCGGCGCGTTGCACGGCGAAATGTCGCACGCCATCAATGGTACCGAGTGGTGGCTGACGTACGAGGCGTGGCGCGTGATTACGTGCAGTCAATTTATGCACGACGAAGTGCGCGACTATTTCAACGTGCCGCTCGACAAAATTGACGTAGTGCCGAATGGTGTGGACACCGCGCCCTTCGATGCGCTGGACGCAGTTGACCTCACCGATTTTCGCGCGCGGTGGGCGCGTCCCGATGAGCGCATCGTCTTTAACGTTGGGCGCGTGGTGGAGGAAAAAGGCGCGCACCTGATTGTCGAAGCCGCGCCGCGTGTGTTGGCAGAAATGCCAAATGTCAAATTCATCATTGCAGGCAAGGGCTGGTTGGTGGATCGGTGGCGACAACGCGTGTGGGAGTTGGGAGTGCAAGACAAGGTGAACATCGCTGGCTTTGTCTCCGACCCTGATCGCGATCGTCTGCTCAAAGTGGCGGATGCGGCAATTTTTCCGTCGCTGTACGAACCATTCGGCATCGTCGCGCTCGAAGCGATGGCGGCAAAGTGCCCGGTGATTGTGAGTGAAGTGGGTGGGTTGAAAGAAGTGGTGCAACACGATGTAACTGGCGTAACGATTTACCCCAACAACGTCGAATCGTTGGCGTGGGGTATGTTATACACCTTGCGCGATCCTGCACGCGCGCGCGAACGTGCGGCAAGAGCGTATCGAATGGTCAAGCGCGAGTACAACTGGGATCGCATCGCGGAAAAAACACTCGCGATTTACGAGCGCATTGTGCGCGAGCGCGCGCGAACGGCGTGGTGAGGAGAACGGACGACGGAGGACGAAAGACGGAG
>JAOACU010000497.1 GCA_026417715.1 Anaerolineae bacterium
ACGCTTTGCTGTCTTGGATGCAGAGGACTGGGAAGCATTGATTGAGTGGCTTGAAACGCTCGAAGATATTCAGGTCGCACGTCAAGCGTTGGCTGAATTGAAAGCGGCAGGTGGAGATCGTCAGCGCGCGGGTTGGCTTGAATGGAAAACTGTTGCAGGTGAAATATGACCTTTCCTATGCTCTCTCTCCTCATCGCACTACCACTCATCGGCGCGCTAGCGTTGATGTTCATCCCGCGCCAAGCCGAACGCGCGATTCGTTACTTTGCGCTTGGCGTTGCCCTTGCGAATTTCGTCGTTTCCGCGATTCTTTTCGCGTCCTTTCGCGCTACACCCGAAATGCAATTCGTCGAGCGCGTGGAATGGATTCCGCAGTTCGGCATTTCGTACTATGTTGGCGTGGATGGACTGTCGCTTTTGCTGGTGATGCTGACGACGTTCTTGATGGTCATCGCGATCGGCGGTTCGTGGGTGGGCATCACAGAACGCGTCAAAGAATATCACGTCTTTTTCCTCGCGCTCGAAAGCGCGATGATCGGCGTGTTCGTTGCGCTTGACTTGTTCCTGTTCTACGTGTTCTGGGAATTCACGCTGATTCCGATGGCATTTCTCATCGGCATCTGGGGACACGGGCGACGCGTCTACGCGGCAATCAAGTTCATCCTGTTCACGATGTTCGGTTCGACGTTGATGCTCGTTGCGATTTTGGTGCTCGTCTTTGCGAATCGCGATGTGACCGGCGCGCTCACGTTCGCGCTTACCGATTTGATGCAAACGCCAGTGCCGCTTGGACTGCAACCGATTCTCTTTGCCGCGTTCGCGCTCGCGTTCGCAATCAAAGTGCCGATGTTCCCGTTCCACACATGGTTGCCCGACGCGCACGTGGAAGCGCCGACGGCGGGCAGTGTAATTCTCGCGGGCGTGTTGCTAAAGATGGGCACGTACGGTTTCATTCGATTCAACCTGCCACTGTTCCCCGAAGCATCGCAACAATTCGCGCCGCTCATCATCGCGCTTGCGCTCATCGGCATCATCTACGGCGCGATTGTGTCAGCAGTGCAACGCGACGTGAAATCGCTTGTTGCGTTTTCGAGCGTGTCGCATCTCGGCTTTGTAATGCTCGGTTTGTTCGTCTTCAACGCGCAAGGAGTGAGTGGTGGCATCCTGCAAATGATCAATCACGGTCTCTCGACGGGCGCGCTCTTTTTGCTCGTCGGGATGTTGTACGAACGACGCCACACGCGCCTCATCGCTGACTTTGGCGGCATCGCCAAAGTAATGCCAATTTACGCCGCGTTCTTTTTGATTGTGATGTTCTCGTCCGTCGGTTTGCCCGGCTTGAACGGCTTTGTCGGTGAGTTTCTGATTCTCGTGGGTGCGTTCCAAGCGAACGTGTGGTACGCCGCGCTCGCGGCAACGGGCGTTGTGCTCTCTGCAATCTACTTGCTGTGGATGTATCAACGCGTGATGAACGGACCACTCACACACGAGGAAAACAAATCGCTTGCTGATTTATCGCCGCGCGAAATCGCGCTTCTTGTCGCACTCGTTGTGTTCATCGTTTGGATCGGTGTGTATCCACGCACGTTCCTCGATCCGATGATGCCGAGTGTGATGAGTTTATTGGGTGTAATCAAGTAATGTGAGGCGTGAGTCACGTATCACGTATTACGTATCACGTATTGCGTATCACAGATTACGCATCACGCAATCAAAAATCAAAAATCTAAAATCGAAAATCCCAAATGAGTCTTTCCATTCCCGATCTCAACTTTCGTCTCATTGCTCCCGCGCTGATTGTCACGCTCACTGCGTTAGTGGTGTTGCTTGCCGAACTCGTCACGCCGGCGACGCGCAAACGTTGGCTAGGTGTGTTGAGTTTGCTGGGCTTGCTCCTGTCTCTTA
>JAOACU010000498.1 GCA_026417715.1 Anaerolineae bacterium
CGCCGCGAATCGCCGCGTTCAAACCGGGGCAATCTCCGCCGGAGGTCAAAATACCGACCGCCTTCTTGGCCATTTCGCCCTCCTATCACGCCTCACGCCTCACGTATCACGCCTCACGCCTCACACCTCACGCCTCACGCCTCACGCCTCACGTTTTCACTTTTCACTTTCTCGTTTACGCGTTTACCATCGCACTCGCGCTTTACCTGACCTACTCGCGCGGCGCGTGGTTGGGCATCGTTGCAGGGTTGGCGTTCATCGCGCTCTTTGATCGGCGCGCGCGAATTGTGGTGGGCGTGTTGCTCGTCATTGGCATCATTGCTGCGATTCCATTTTTACAAACCGAACGCGCGCAATCGCTCTTTCAAATCGGCACGGGCACTGGGTTTTTCCGCTTGAGTGTGTGGGACTCGGCACTCCGAATGATTCGCGATCATCCGATTCTTGGCGTGGGCTTGGATAATTTTCTGTACGAGTATCCCAAGTACATCAACCCCGATGCGTGGCGCGAGCCGAATCTTTCGCATCCACACAACATCGTGTTGGATTTTTGGGTACGACTTGGCGTCGCGGGCGTGGGTGTGCTTGCGTGGATGGTGTTCGCGTTCTATCGGCAAGGCATTCGTGCAAGTCGAGGTAACGCGCGCGCGCTGGCAATCGGCTTGATGGCAAGTATGACTGCCGCGCTCGCGCACGGTTTGATTGACGCGGCATACTTTTACGTTGATCTTGCGTTCGTGTGGATGATGACGTTGGGTGTGATGAGTGAATTAGAGATTGGAGATTAGAGATTCGTCTCTCGTCATCCGTCCTCCGTCATTTGTCATTTGTCCATTTGTCATTTATAATTGCCGCACATCGTTTGTGGAGGTCTAAACACCGATGCGGATTTTGATTACCGGCGGTGCGGGCTTTATCGGCTCGCATCTGTGCGATTATTTCCTCGCGCGCGGCGACGAAGTAATCGCGATGGACAATTTCATCACAGGTAGCCCCGATAATATTGCGCACCTCAAGGATCATCCCCGCTTTACCTTCATTCGGCAGGATGTCACCGAGTATCTACGAATCGAAGGATACCTCGATGCGGTTTTGCACTTTGCTTCGCCTGCCAGTCCCGTCTCGTATATGGCGTATCCGATTCAAACGCTCAAGGTCGGCGCGCTGGGTACACACAAGGCGTTAGGACTGGCGCGTGCAAAAGGCGCGCGCTTTTTGCTCGCGTCCACATCGGAAGTGTATGGCGATCCGTTGGTGCATCCGCAACGCGAAGATTACTGGGGCAATGTGAATCCGATTGGTCCGCGCGGCGTGTACGATGAAGCCAAACGTTTCGCCGAAGCAATCACACTGGCGTATCATCGCGCGCACAACGTAGACACGCGCATCGCGCGCATCTTTAACACCTACGGCCCGCGCAACGCGCTTGATGATGGCCGCGTGGTACCAAATTTGATTGGGCAAGCATTGCGTGGCGAACCGTTGACCGTGCATGGCGACGGATCGCAAACGCGTTCGTTCTGTTACGTGAGTGATTTGGTCGAAGGGATCGCGCGCTTGCTGGCATCGAACGAAGTGATGCCGGTCAATCTAGGCAACCCGAATGAGATGACGATTCGCGCGTTCGCCGAAAAAATCAACGCGCTCACAGGAAACAAAGCAGGCATTGTCTATGTGCCGCGCCCAGTGGATGATCCCAGTCGGCGTTGTCCAGACATTTCCAAAGCCAAGCGCATTCTGGGTTGGGAACCCAAAGTGAGTTTGGACGAGGGCTTGGAAAAGACGATTGCGTATTTTGCCAGAAAGATCAAGCGTTCGGTGAGACAGTGAAACAGTGAGACAGTGAGGCAGTGAGACAGTGTCACTGTCCTACTG
>JAOACU010000499.1 GCA_026417715.1 Anaerolineae bacterium
AGCCCGAGCCAATTGCGTACGGTTGTAGCACACCCTCATCGCCAGTAATCGCAACGCGCAAACTGATGGGCTTGGGCGTTGCGGTGGGGGATGGTGGCACTGTCGGTTTGAGCGTAGCCGTCGGCGAAGGCGCGACGGTAGGTGCAGGCGCGCTTGCCGCCGTCGGCGTCGCAGGCGCGCGCGTGGGTGTGGGAACAGGCGTTGGCGTCGGTGCCGCGCATGCCACCAGCGCAAGCACGAGCGCGATCAACAAAAGCGTAACGATGTTTCGATTCGAGATGTGCATTGTTTCTTCTCCTTGAGTGAATATGGTTGGGCAAATTTGGAAATTTGCCCTACAATCGCGTCAACTTGATGGGACCTTCGTGACGAAACGCTTCTGCCAAGCCCGCGTTGGAATGACTCAAGATGCCGTAATTCATCGCGCGCGCTTTTTCCATTTCCGAATGGAGCGCGTGTCCTAGTTCCACATCATCGTCGCGACGCGTGTCGTAATCGGCAACGATGTGACGAAGCGTATCGTCACCTAGACGCGCCTTGAGCATCTGCGCGCTGAACGCCAGTTGATACTCGGACGCGCGCAATGCTTGTTGCTTGAGTGCGAACACACTGCCGATTTCGACGACGCAGTTCGGATGTTCGGGCGTCATATAGTAAATATCGGAAATCGTGTGCGGATCGTAGCCGCCACATTCCAAAATTTTCCAATCGCGATTCGTTACCGACAACGCTTCGAGGTAGAGCAACGACGCCAAACGCCGATCGGGATCGAAATCGTGTTGCGCGTGTTCAGGGTCTTGGAGAATCAAAACATCGGGGCGAATTTCGCGGAACAGACGCACGAGTTTGATTTTGGATGCCACATCGGGTTGCACTTCGCCATACGCGAAATCGAGAAAGCGCACGGATGGCACACCCAGAATGCGCGCGGCGTGTTCGATTTGCGGACGCGCGTGCGGACGCGAGAGTAACACCGCCGCGTGCACCGCATCGCCCGCCTGCGCGTGCAACGCCAACGTTCCACCAACCTCGACGATTTCAAAGCCGAATGTAGCGAGCATCAAGATAGTTTTGGGCATGAATCCTCTCCTTGCTCGACCGCCGACCGCAGACCGCAGACCGACGACGGACGACGAATGACCGATGACCAGTTATTGATTGCCGATTGCCGATTTTCGATTGCCGATTGCACTGCCAATCGCAAATCGCCAATCGAAAATCCTTCGTCCTCCGTCACGCCGGCGCGCATCGCGTCAACAGCAACGCGACGCGCGTGTCCTTTTTCATCTTGCGTTGGCACTCTCGACAAATGCCGAAAATAGCAAAGTGGAACAGAAACGGCGCAAAGCCGTACTCGGTACGGAGAATCTTATCCAACGTGTTGAACGCGTGACCGTCAATATCGGTGATCTTGCCGCACTGCTGACAGACGAGGTGATGATGATGCGGCTGCGTGTTGAGTTCGTACTGAATTTCGCCTTGCCCTACATCAATCGGGTTGACCAGACTCAGGTGCGTGAGCACGTCGAGCGCGCGATACACCGCCGATTTGTTGAGGCGCGGCAAACGCCGCCGCGCGCGGCGCAAAATTTCGCGCGCGGTGAGATGTTCGTGCGTTTCGCTCAACACCGCCAACACAACCTCGCGCTGGGGTGTGAGCCGATAACCTGCCAACCGTAGATCATCTAACAAGGAGGATTGCATTGCAACTACTCCTTATTGCAACTAGTTGCAATTGTAGTATAACGCGAAAAGGACGGGTTGTCAAAATTGGACGGACGACGGAGGACGGATGACCGATGACGGAGGACGGATGACCGACGACGGACGACCGCCGACCGCCGACTGTCCCACTGTCCTACTGTCCCACTG
>JAOACU010000500.1 GCA_026417715.1 Anaerolineae bacterium
GTGTGATCGTTTCGTCGTTGGCGTATTACATTTTGCTTGCGTATCTTGCCGCGCGCGCGCCGCGCGTGTTGCCGATTGCGCTCGCGATGTTGATCGCGGTAATGACGTTGCCATTCTACTATTCGGCGTGGGGTGAGTGGCGTCGCGCGCCGTTCGTGGAGGCGAATCGGTTTTTGCGCGCGCACGTGCAAACGGACGATGTGATTTTGCATGATAACAAACTCTCGTTCTTTCCGATGCATTTTTACGATCGCACCCTGCCGCAAGTATTTCTCGCCGATCCGCCAGGGTCAAGCAACGATACGCTGGCGCGCGGCTCACAAGAAGCGATGAATCTGTTTCCAATTGATTTCGATGACGCGGTGCGTGGACGCGCGCGCGTGTGGTTTGTGATTTTTCAGACGGCGATTGATGAAGCGATGCAAGAAAGTCGCGCGCACGGTAACTTGGCGCGTTTGGACGCGGTGATGCGGCGCGGCGATGCGGTAGCATTTGGCGACTTGAGGATTTATCGCTATGAAGTTCGGTGAGGCGTGGAAATTCGCACTGGGCGCGTATCTGATTGCGCGCGTCGCGTTGAGCGTGTGGGCATTCATCATCGCGACCTTGTTTCCCACCGTCGTTCAAAATCTTGATTTGTTTGGTGCGCCTGTGCTCGCGGTGTTTGACCTCACGACAGGCGAACGCTATGCCTACTCGCGCGAGATAGATGGCACGGTATTGACGTTCCGCACAGATGAATCTTTCGTCCTTCGTCTTCCGTCTTCCGTCCTTCGTCCTCCGTCCTCCGTCACAGACACGCAAACGGGCAGTGTGTGGTCGTTACGCGAAGGACGCGCCGTATCGGGTGTGTACGCAGGACGCGCGCTTGCCGCATCGCCATATTCAGTGGAAGATATTTTTCAGTAACGTGATGTTGTCATCGAACAAAATATTTTGTTGTCGGTATGGCAGAGGTTTGACACGAATTGGTATCTTGCGATTGCAGAGCGCGGCTATGGCACACTCATTGGTGATGTACATTTTCCGCCATTGTATCCGATTCTCATTCGATTCGTGGGTGGATTGATCAATCAGAATTGGCTTGCGGCTTTGCTTGTCTCGAATCTCGCCTTGCTGGTCGCGTTAAGAATGCTCTACCAATTCGTTGCCGAGTCATTTGGGAATGCCGTTGCGCGACGCACGAGCGCGTTATTGCTGATCTTTCCAACGGCATTTTTCTTTTTCAGCGGTTACAGTGAATCACTCTTTTTGTTATGGACTGTGTTGGCATTACGCTCACTGCAACGACGCGTTTGGCTGTGGGCGGGCTTTTGGATTTTCTGCGCAATCTTGACACGGTTGCAAGGAGTGGCTTTGCTTGTACCGCTTGGATATGCCTTGTGGCAAGCGCGTCCATTCGACCAGAAAGTTGCACGGGGATTCGCTTTGCTTCTGCCAGCGTTTGCAGTAGCGCTCTACCTTTTTATTCGAGCAGTGGTCGGCAGTGCCTCGGTGATTCCGCTCACCGAAAGTGATTTGCACGCGCGCCTTGCGCCGCCTTGGGAAAATTATTGGTATGCAATCCAAACGTTAGTCTCAGGCAAGTTCATCGTGGCGGATGTGTTGAATTGGTTCGTCACGACTTGGTGTATCGTTGTGTTGCTTATCGGTTGGCACAAGTTACCGCCTCTATGGCGATTGTACGCGGTGACCAGTCTCATCGTATTGACAATGCGCTATGTCGAGACACAGCCGTTGAATTCGATGTCGCGATACGTTCTGACGATTTTTCCGATTTTTGTGTTATTGGGGATTTGGAGTGAGAACGTTTGGTTGCAGCGTGCGATGGTCTATCTGTCACTTGTATTTGCGCTCTATCTATGCG
>JAOACU010000050.1 GCA_026417715.1 Anaerolineae bacterium
GTTGAACTTTCGCTGGACGGCTTGACTCCCGCCCAACAACTCGTTGCCATTCGCCATGCCGCGCTCGAATTGATGAACGACGCGCGCACGTGTTTGCACGATCTCCTACCGAAACTCGATGCCGCTGGAATTCATATTCGCGACTACGAGGCACTCACCGAAGAGCAAAAAATCGCCACAACGCAATACTTTGACCAAATGATTTTTCCGGTTCTAACGCCGCTAGCGTATGATCCTGGACGACCCTTTCCCCACATCTCGAATATGAGTTTGAATCTTGCCGTACTCGTGCGCGATCCCAAAGGGCAAGAGCATTTTGCGCGCGTCAAAGTTCCTAACACGCTACCGCGTTTTGTGCCCGTTCCCGCGCCCAGTCACACACCTTCGCGCGATGGTTCGGAACCGCGCGACCTGTGGTTTGTCTGGCTGGAGCAAGTCATCATCGCGCATTTGGAACGCCTGTTCCCTGGAATGCACATCATCACAGCGCATCCCTTCCGCGTCACGCGCGATGCCGAGATGATCATTCAGGAACTCGAAGCCGAAGACTTGCTGGAAACAATCGAACGCGGTGTGCGTGAACGACGCTTTGGCTCTGTGGTGCGTCTGACGATTGATCCCACGATGCCCGAAAACATTCGCAACATCCTGATCGAAAATCTCGATTTAGAGCCAAACGATATTTACACCCTCGCGCCACCACTCGGCTCTAGCGACTTGATGCAACTGTACGCGCTCGATCGGCACGATCTCAAAGACCCACCGTTCCTGCCGACGATCCCCGCTTGTCTTGAGCAAGAGGAGGATATTTTTGCCGCGATTCGTCGTCAAGACATTCTACTGCACCATCCGTACGATTCGTTCTCGCCTGTCATCGAATTTCTAGAATCCGCCGCGCGCGATCCCAACGTCCTCGCCATCAAACAGACCTTGTATCGCGTGGGGCGCAATTCGCCGGTGGTCGAAGCACTGCTCCAAGCCGCGCGCAACGGCAAGCAGGTGGCGGTGCTCGTCGAACTCAAAGCGCGCTTTGACGAAGAAAGCAATATCGAGTGGGAAAAGGCGTTAGAGCGCGAGGGCGTGCACGTAATATAAGGCTTGTTGGGACTAAAGACGCATTCCAAGATCGCACTAGTGGTGCGTCGTGAGGGCGATCACCTACGTCGCTATGTGCATCTTGCCACTGGCAACTACAATCCCACCACCGCGCAAGTGTACACCGACTTGGGTTTGTTCACGTGCGATGAAGAGTTTGGCGCCGATGCGACGGATTTGTTCAACTATTTGACGGGCTACTCTGCCAAGAAAGATTATCGCCAGTTCCTCGTCGCGCCGATCAATCTACGCGCTGGACTCACTGCACTCATCCAACGTGAAATCGAACATCAGCAGAAAGGCGGACAAGGGCACCTCATCTTCAAGATGAATGCACTGATTGACAAAGAGATGATTCGTCTGCTTTATCGGGCATCCCAAGCCGGCGTGCGTGTGGATTTGCTCGTGCGTGGAATGTGCTGTTTGCGTCCCGGTGTGGCTGGGCTTTCCGAGAACATTCGCGTCACCAGCATCGTCGGTCGCTTTTTGGAACACAGTCGCATTTACTATTTTTACAACGGCGGCGCGGAACAAGTGTACTTGGGCAGCGCGGATTTGATGCCGCGCAATTTGGATCGTCGCGTGGAGATTCTCTTTCCCGTGCGCGACCCGAAACTGATTCGCCACTTGCGCGATCACATTCTTGCCACTTATCTTGCCGATAACGTACGCGCGCGTGTGATGTTGCCCGATGGCACATACAAACGCCTGACACCGCCCGAAGGTGCAACGCCCGTAGATAGTCAAGCCACGCTCCTGCGACACGCCTTTGTGGGCATTCCAATTTGATAAGGAGTGAATCGAATGAAGGTATTTTTCTTGCGTCACGCGCTTGCCGTCAACCGCGCAGACTGGAAAGGGGACGATGCAGCGCGTCCACTGACAGACGAAGGCATCGAAAAAACGAAACGCACCGCCGCAACGTTGGCTGATCTCGATCTAGGTTTGGAGGTCATCATCACCAGTCCGCTGGTGCGCGCGCGCCATACAGCAGAAATCGTCGCGAACAAACTCAAGGTCAAATTGGTCGAAGACGCGCGTCTTGCACCGGGATTCAACGAGAAAAAACTACGCGCCATTTTGGCGGATTATCCCGACGCCAACGCGCTGATGGTCGTTGGACACGAACCCGATTTCAGCGAGACGATCAGCGCGCTGATTGGTGGTGGACAAATCATTTGCAAGAAAGGTGGCTTGGCGTTGGTCAATTTGCCCGACACATCCAAGCAGGGAGAGTTGGTGTGGCTCATTCCGCCCAAAGTGTTGGCACGTTAGAACACACGATGGAAATCGAAGCCAAGTTCAGCGTGACGGACGACGCACTCGCCGAACAGTTGCGTACGATCGAACGACTCGATAGTTGGACACTGGCGCGCGGTGCCGTCACGCGTGTGCACGACGTCTATCTCGATACGTCCGATCGGCGATTGCTCGCGGCAGGATACGCGTGTCGCCAGCGTCGCATCGGACGCCAACGCGCGCGTCTCATCACGCTCAAACGCATCGCCTCCACCTCTGACGCGATTCACGCGCGCGACGAACTCGAAATCACCGTTGAGGATGAAACGTCACCTGCCGAATGGCAACCAAGTCCGGCGCGCGACGTGGTGTTGCAAATCATTGGCGATGCATCGCTCGAAAAATTATTCGAGTTGCGTCAGACGCGCGTCAAGCGCAACGTGATGCAAGGTGATACCCTGATTGCCGAGTGGAGCGTAGATGTCGTCTCGGTGCGCGCGGGCAAGCATCGCTTGAACTTTGCCGAATTGGAAATCGAACGTGTCGCGGCAGGCACCCTCGATGATGTGACGCGTCTCGCCACGCGCGTCCAAGCCGAGTGGAATCTCGCGCCAGTCACCCAATCGAAATTCGAGCGCGCGTTGGCGTGGCTCGAAAACAGCGCGCGCTCCAAACGTCAGCGCACGCCCAAGATTCGACTCGACGACACGATGGCAGAAGCCGCGCGCAAGACGCTCCGCTTGCACTGGAATCGAATGTTAGAGCACGAAGCCGGCGCGCGTGCGGGCGTGGACAGCGAAGAGGTGCACGATATGCGCGTGGCAACGCGTCGAATGCGCGCCGCGCTGCGCGTGTTCGACGAGTTTTTGGATGCCGATGCGTTCAAGCCCTTTGCCAAACGATTACGTCGTACCGCGCGCGCGCTGGGCGCAGTGCGCGATCTGGACGTGTTTCGCGAGAAAACGCAACGTTATCTCGCGACGTTACCCGACGAACGGCGAGTGGACCTTGAACCGCTGTGGGCAGTATGGCAAAGCGAGTATCAACGCGCGCGTGCGGAATTGCTGGCATGGCTCGATAGCGAGGCATACACACAGTTCAAGACCGAGTTCGATGAATTTCTGCGAACGCCCGGTGCTGGCGCCGCGCCAACGGAAACGGAGGACGGCGAACCGCGCGCGCATCGTGTTCGTGATGTGTTGCCGATGATTCTGTTGCGCGCGTGGGCGGATGTCCATGCCTACGCCGAACTTGTCACACAACCCAACGTGTCGGTCGAACGACTGCATCAACTACGGATTGCCGCGAAAGGACTGCGCTACACGCTTGAATTTTTCGCGGATGTGTTGGGTGAGGAGGCGCAACCTCTCATTGGGCAAATCAGGCAACTGCAAGACCATCTGGGGAATTTACAAGATGCGGTCGTGGCGTGCAATCACCTGCGCGATTTTCTCACGTGGGGCGAATGGACACACCCGACTGACAAATCCGTACGCCCACCGCGCGCGCTCGTCGTTGCGCCAGGGGTTGCTGCGTATCTTGCCGCGCGTCAAAACGAGATTCACACGCTCATTCAAACTTTTCCCAATGTGTGGTCGCCGATTCAGGATGCCACGTTCAAGCGCAAGTTGTTGACGCTGCTGGCAGCATGGTAACATAGAGACCTGTGAAGTCAAGACTTCACAGGTCTCTGCACCTTGTCTTGCACTTTGATCTTGATATTGCGCTTGAGCACCTTTTCCAACGTTTTCAACCGATCAGTGACGCCCCACAATTCCAATTGACAATCACCCTGCGCTTGCAGATCGAGGCGCAGGGTCTTTTTGTCTTTGGCGCGCAGACGCGCGCGCGTAATGACGCCGGTATGACTACGATCCAAACCCTCCGCCACGCGTAGAAACGCGCTCAACAAACGAATGCGCTTGCGCGTCGGTTTGTCCAGTGCCGCATACTCGTCATACTTTTTGCTCGGCTTGCCTTTGCGATGGAACAGCGCGGTGAGTGCCATTTGCGTAATCTCGGCTTGATCGAATCCCAACAACTCGGCGTGGCGAATGAGATAGTGCGTATGCAAATGGTGATTATCGTACGAGAGGAACGCGCCAATGTCGTGCAACAACGCGGCGTATTCGAGGAGTTCACGGTCATGGTCGTCGAGCGTATGCGCGCCGACTTTTTTCGCGCTATCGAACAATTCGAGCGCAAGTTGCGCAATGTGGCGCGCGTGGGTTTCGTCAAAGCCGCACGCGCGTCCCAATTGCAGCACGCTACGTTCGCGCACGGAAAATTCTTTGAAGAATTCGGCGTGCTCACTGCGCGACAAGTAATCTATCAACAACCCTTCGCGCAAGCCGTGATCGCTGATGATGCGTATCTGCTTGATCTTTAGGTCTTGCATCAACGTATCGAGAATTGCCGCGCCGGCGATGATAATATCGGCACGCTCGGGGTTGATGCCGGGAATACGTCGGCGTTCTTCCAAATTGGCGGCGCACAACATTTCGATAACGCGCTGAAGATCGGCATAGGTGAGCGTATCGTCGCGCTGACGCACGCGGTTGTGCAGCACGCGCGCGGCAATATCCATCAAATTCTCGATCGTGCCTGAACTGCCAAACGCAACATCGAATGGATATTTTTGTACTTGTTGCAATGTGCGTACTGAGGCGTTACGAATGTAACGTTGGAGCAGTGCATAACGTTCGGGTGTAACTGGATCGCGTTCCTCAGGGAGGAAAAAGAGTGTGGTGAGTCGCACTGCACCCAAATTCAGCGAACCGAGAAAGTGATATTGCTTTTGATCGCCGACGCTGACTTCGGTACTGCCACCACCAATATCAATGAACACCGCGCGCTGGTCGCCTAGATGCACCGCACGCGAAATACCGAGATAGATGAGCCGCGCCTCCTCGCGCCCCGAAACCACGTGCAGATCAATTCCTGTGGCATCGCGCAGACGACGCACAAACTCTTTTTGGTTCTTGGCATCGCGCACCGCCGACGTAGCGACGGCAATGATTTCTTGTGCGCCGTACGCGCGCGACAAATCGGCGAATTTGGTACAAACGAGGAGCGCGCGCTCCATCGCCTCTGGTTGAAGATACTGATCCACAAACTCGTTTTCACCAAGACGCACCACTTCTTTTTGCTGGGTCAGTGTAACGTACGAATGATTCGGCGCGATCCGCACGATGAGTAGGCGAATCGAGTTCGTGCCAATATCCAAAAAACTGACGACCTTGTCGGATGCAGATTTGAGTGTCACGGCATTCTCCTTAACCCGATTATACACGATTGGCGATTTTGTATCAATGTGTGTGCTGCGCGTCGGTTTGTAGCGGGCGATTTATCGTCGCAATACGCCATCAATGGCATAACTACGAACGCTAAATTTCTGAGTGGCAAAGCAACCTCTAACCCGCAAATTCTGGTTTGTAGTGGGCGATTTATCGCCGCAATGCGCCATCAATAGCACAACTACGAACGCCAAATTTCTAAGTGGCAAAGCAATCCCCAACCCGCAAATTCGGGATTGCTTCGCAACTCTTCGACTCTACTGCGCTGCGCTGAACCGCGCCTCGCAATGAAAAAGCAAGAACACTCCTAATCGCGCTTGACAATCCAAAACGTTTTGGATATAATAGCCCTAGATTCCCAAAACGTTTTGGAAGGTACCAATGGCGGTTACGATTCGCGATGTCGCTAAACGACTCCGACTTTCGATTACCACCGTCTCGCGCGCACTCGACGGGTACGATGACGTAGCCCCCCGCACGCGCGAGCGCGTCCTCCGCACGGCACAAGCGATGGGCTATGTGCCCAGTCGCGCCGCGCGCCAATTGCGCCGTCAGCGCGCCGATGCCATCGGCTACGTTGTGCCTGCTAGCGGTCCCCACTTTACCGATCCATTTTTCTCTCCGTTTATCGCTGGTCTCGGCGATACCGCCGCCGCACACAATCTCGATCTCCTCATTTCGATTGCCCCACCCGATTCGCTTGCCGAACAACGCATCTACACGCGTTGGGTACAGTCGCGCCAAGTGGATGGCATTGTCCTCAGTCGTATGCGCTTGCGCGATTGGCGCGTCAAGTATCTCATCGAAAATAATTTTCCATTCGTGGCGCATGGTCACGTGCGGATGCGCGCGGATTTTCCGTATATCGAAATGGACTCGCAGACCGCGTTCACGCAACTGGTGCGCCACTTGATCGCGCGCGGGCATCGGCGTATCGCTTACATCGGCGCGCCCTCCAAGTTCACCCTCCAAGTGGAACGCCTCGCGGGCTATCGGCAAGGTCTCGCTGAAGCCGGCATCAAGTTCGATCCGATGCTTGTGGTCGAAGGCGATTTGACGCGCACGGGTGGTTATCTCGCCGCGCAACGTTTGCTCGCGCTCCGCAAACGCCCCACCGCGATTATCGGCGTCAACGATCTCACGGCGATTGGCGCGATGCGCGCCGCGCGCGAAGTGGGACTCGTCGTCGGACGCGATTTGGCGATCGCGGGCTACGATGGCACCGACGAATCGGAACATACCGATCCGCCCCTCACCACGCTCAAGCAACCGATCTACGACACCGCGCGGCGTCTCGTCGAAATGCTCCTCAAGCATATTGCGGGCGAACCGCTGAACGAATCGCACATCATTCTGCAACCCGAACTTATCATTCGCGCGTCCACCGATTTTGATTTGAAGGGCGGATGACAAAGGACGAAGGCATTCGCCTTTCGTCCTTCGTCGTTCGTCGTATCGAGGGAGGTGATGCTCAAAACGGAAAGAACGTATCCTACGACTCAAACAAACAATCGAATTGAAACTAGGAGGAGATTGAAATGAACAAGCGACTGTTTTTCATCGCATCACTGGCGATGATCTTGATTATCGTCGCGGCGTGTGCGCCAGCGCCGACTCCTACTCCTGCACCCACCAAACCAGCGCCCACCGCTCCACCTGCGCCCACCGTCGCGCCCGTGCAACCGCTCATCTTTCTCTCGACGCAACTCAAACCCGTCGAAGAAGCAGAAAAGATGCGCAAGACGATTCTCGCGAACTTTACCGCCGCCAAAGTCGAATTCGTCGCGGACGATGAAGGTCCCTTCCAAGATCGCATCATCGCGGAACAAAAAGCGGGCAAGGTGACGGTGGGTGTCATCGGCGCGTTGCACGGCACGTTCCCTGTGCTGGTCGAAGCGAACGCGCTCGAAGACCTTACGCCACTCTTGGACAAGTTGAAGGATCGTCCCATCGTCAAAGAATTTCTCACGCTAGGCAAGTTGGGTACTGACAAACAGTACTACATTCCTTGGATGCAAGCGACCTACGTTCTTGCGGTCAACAAAAAAGCACTGCAGTACTTGCCACAAGGCGCGGATGTGAACGCGCTCACCTACAAGCAACTTGCCGAGTGGGGCGCGAACATTCAAAAAGCAACGGGACAAAAGAAACTCGGCTTTCCTGCTGGTCCCAAGAGTTTGTTGCATCGCTTTGTTCAAGGTTACCTCTATCCATCGTACACGGGCGGCTTGGTGACGACGTACAAATCCCCCGAAGCGGTTGAAATGTGGAAGGAATTCAAGGCGTGGTGGGAGTATGTCAATCCGCATTACACCACGATTGACTTTATGCAAGAAGCGTTGCTTTCGGGTGAAGTGTGGGTTGGCTTTGATCACACGGCGCGCTTGATCAACGCGTTCAAAGAAAAGCCCGATGAGTTTATCGCGGTGCCCGCGCCTGCAGGTCCCAAAGGTCGCTACTATATGAGTGTCGTCGCGGGTTTGGGCATTGCCAAGAACACACCGAACAAAGCGGGCGCCGAAGCGTTGATCGAGTACCTCACACGTCCGAACATTCAAGCACTGACGTTGCGCGAAGTGAGTTTCTTCCCTGTCCTCGAAGCCGACTTGCCTGCCGATTTGCCAACCGCGATCAAACTCGAAGCGGACGGTGTGGTCAAGCAATCGAAGGCGAAGGACGCGCGCGTCGCGCTGTTGCCGATCGGTTTGGGCGCGAAAGGTGGTGAGTTCAACAAAGTACAACTCGATACGTTCACGCGCATCGTCCTCAAAGGTGAAGACATTCAAAAAGTGCTCACCGAAGAAGCCGCGAACTTGCAAAAAGTGATGGACGAAGCCAAAGCCCCGTGCTGGTTACCCGATCCACCCAGCACTGGTCCGTGCAAGGTAAAATAATCGCGTCAGGCCCGAAGGGTCAGCGTGACCCTTCGGGTCTCCCAACGAGGTGACGATGCGTTCCAAACTGGAAAGCGCGCTGCCGTTTGGTCTGCTCCTGCCGTCCATCGTTTTTCTCGCGCTGTTGATTGTCGTGCCAATCGGTCAAGCGTTTCTACTCGCGTTTCAAACCGATACAGGTGAGTTCACCCTCGCTTCGTTTCGGCGAATGGTGGGTGATACCGCGTTCAACGAAGCAGTGCGCAACACGTTTTTGCTTTTACTCGCGATTGTGCCGTTGCAAATCATTCTTGCACTCGCGATGGCGCTTGTCATTCACACACGTTTGCGCGGGCAAACCTTGTTCCTCTACATCTTTGCCGTGCCGATGGCGATTTCCGATCTTGCCGCTGGACTGGTGTGGCTTGCGATTTTCACCGAGCGCGGCTATTTGAATTCGATTCTGCAATCGCTAGGTTGGATTCAACAACCGATTCTGTTTCTCTCGTATCAAAATCCGCAAGGAATTTTTGCGGCGGTCGTTGTTGCCGAAGCCTGGCGCGCGACGGCAATCGTGATGGTGATTCTTGTCGCTGGTCTGCAAATGATTCCGCGCGATTATTTCGAGGCGGCGGAACTCTTTGGCGCGGGCACACTCAAACGCACGTGGTATGTTGTCTTGCCGCTGTTGCGTCCCAGTTTGCAAACCGCGCTCATCATTCGCACGTTGTTCGCGTTTCAAACATTCGCGGTCGTGTTCGCGTTAGCAGGGCGCACACTTCCCGTCTTGGCAGGCGAAGCGTACACGTGGTACTATAGCAATCGCAATCCAGCGGTTGCCGCCGCGCTGGCGTTTTTGATTCTACTCTTGTCGCTTGCCGCAACGATTGTGTACTTGCGCGTCTTGCAAGTGCGCGAGGAAGAGAGGGCGCGATGAAATCATCTCGACGCGTTTCGCTCCGCTATGCCTTTTCGCGCGTGTTGCTCTACGGCACGGCGATTCTCTTCGCGCTGTGGGTGCTGACGCCGTTCTACTTGATTGCGCTTGCCGCGTTCAGTCGCCGCCAAGCGATTTACGAGTACCCCAAGTCACTGTTGCCATTCAATCTCTCGGCAGACACGATGACGTTCTTCGTCACTTCGACGGGCGTGTTGAGTTCGGTCAGCAACAGTGTCGTCGTTGCGTTGGCAACCATCGTGTTGGGTCTGTTGCTGGGCGCGCCAGCGGGGTACGCGCTTGCGCGTTTCCAATTTCGTGGTCGCGATTTCTTCCAAGTCGCGCTCCTCGTGACCAAGATGTTTCCCATCGCGATTCTTTCGATTCCGCTCGCCGTCAGTTTCATCCAGTTGGGCTTGTACGATACGATACTTGGCGTCGTACTGATTCATACCGCGATGGCGTTGCCGTTCATCGTCTTGGTCACGCGCAGTGTGTTCTTTGGTGTGCCGCAAGAGTTGGAAGAAGCGGCGATGACGCTGGGGTGCACGCGCTTGCAAGCGTTCTTGCGCGTCGCGTTACCGCTCGCGCTGCCTGGGCTTGCCGCCGCCGCGATCTTTACGTTTATGATTTCGTGGAACGAAGTTTTCGCCGCGACGATTCTCACGGTGCAAAATCGTACGCTTCCTGCGCAAGTGCTGACCCAACTCAACGATTCGCCGATTTACTATCGGTACGCGGGTGGCTTTTTTATGATCGCGCCCGCGCTCGTGTTCATCTTCATCATTCGGCGGTATCTGCTCAATCTTTGGGGACCGATGGGAAAGTAGTGCGTATTGCGTATTTCGTTACTACGCAATATGCAATACGGAGTAATTATGGCAAACATTCGCTTTGAATCCGTGCGCAAGGTGTTTGGCAAAGTGGTTGCCGCGAACGACATCACACTCGAAATCAAAGACGGTGAGTTTATGGTATTGCTCGGTCCCAGCGGTTGCGGCAAGACCACGCTCTTGCGTTGTCTCGCGGGACTAGAGCGCGTAGATGGCGGACGCATTTTCATCGGCGAGCGCGATGTGACCGACTTGCCGCCGCGCGATCGCAAAATCGCGATGGTGTTTCAAAGTTACGCTGTCTTTCCGCACCTCACCGTGTTCGATAACATCGCGTTCGGTTTGAAGATGCAAAATCGTCCGCGCGATGAAATCAAACGTCGCGTGGAAGAAAGCGCGCGCTTGCTCGAACTCTCCGATTTGCTCGGACGCTATCCCGCGCAACTTTCGGGCGGTCAGCGTCAGCGCGTCGCGGTCGCGCGCGCGATTGTGATGCAAGCCCAAGTGCTGTTGATGGACGAGCCACTCTCGAATCTCGACGCGCTGTTGCGTTTGCAAATGCGCGCGGAACTCAAACGCTTGCACCAAGAAATTCGCGCGACGACGATTTACGTGACGCACGATCAAGTGGAAGCGTTGTCGCTCGGTGATCGAATCGCGGTGATGCAAAGTGGACGCATCGTCCAGTGCGATGTGCCGATGAAAATTTACGATTACCCCGCGAACAAATTCGTCGGCGGATTCATCGGCACGCCGCCGATGAATTTTCTCCCTGGCGTTGTGCGCGTGAATGGTCGTGGCACGAACGTCGTCGTCGGCGAAGCGCACATCGCGCCCGCGTCTAGCATCGCGCCTGCGCTCGCCGCGAAAAATGGTCAACCGATTCTGCTCGGCATCCGTCCCGAAAATCTTGCGCTCGCATCATCGCCACAACCCAACACGATTCGCGCGCGCGTCCTCGTTGTCGAGCCGCTCGGTTCGCACAAATTGTTGACGATGCAAGTCGGCGACGAAATCGCCAAGGTGAGCGTCGCGCCCGATGAACGCGTCGCGCCCAACGATGACGTGTGGCTCCACTTTGATCCCGAAAAAATTCGGTGGATGGACGCCAGCACGGGAGAAGCGATTCGCTGACAAACGACGAAAGACGAAGGACGAAAGCATTCGTCTTTCGTCCTTCGTCCTTCGTCTTCACTGCGCTATGACCGCAACCGATCTTTACGCGCGCGCCCAAGCCGTGCTTCGGCTCAACGACACGGGCGAATTCACCAAGCCATCGCCGCGTCAATATCCGCACCAATGGAACTGGGATTCGGCGTTCATCGCGCTCGGTCTCGCGCATTTTGATTTGCCGCGCGCGCTCGTCGAAATACGTTCGCTCTTGCGCGCACAATGGCGCGATGGAATGGTGCCGCACATCATCTATCCCAACGGCGCATCCGATTATTTTCCCCCACCCGACTTTTGGCAAACGGAAAATTTGCCGCACGCGGGAAACGTTCCATCATCGGGATTGACTCAGCCGCCGATTTTATCTACGATTGTTCGGATGATTTACAAGAATTCAGAATTTGGAGTTCGGAATTCAGAATCCCGCATCCTAATTTCCGAACTCCGAACTCCGAACTCCGAATTCCCCCAACTCCTCGCCTGGCACCGCTGGCTTCACACCGCGCGCGATGTGGACGGTACGGGCTTGCCTTGTCTCATTCATCCTTGGGAATCGGGAATGGACAATTCGCCGTTGTGGGCAGACGCGCTCGATCGCATCACACTGCGCGATCTGCCGCCGTTCAAACGTCGCGATACCATCCACGTTGCGACCGATGAACGTCCACTCGCAACCGATTACGAACGCTTTGTGCATCTGATTGATCTGGGACGACGCTTGCGCTGGGAGCCGCGCGCGCTGCTCGATCAAATGCCGTTTCTCGTTCAAGATGTGTTGTTCTGTGCGATTCTGCATCGCGCCGATGAAGATTTGCGCGCGCTCGCGATTGAACTCGGTGAGGACACGCGTGAAATTGACGATTGGCTGGCGCGCACGCGCGCGGTGTTCAACGCGCGATTCTGGGACGATGCGCGCGGTTTGTATCTCGATTACGATGTGCGCGCGCAATCGCCGATTCGTGTGAACGCGAACGCGACGTTCGCACCACTCTTTGCTGGTCTCGCATCGAAAGAACAAGCCGCGCGACTCGTTGCGGAACATTTCGACAATCCGCGCGAATACGCACCCGCTGCCGATTCAAAATATCGTTTGCCGAGCGTCGCCAAGAACGAACGCGGCTACTCGCCGCGTCGTTACTGGTGTGGTCCCGTGTGGATTCAAATGAACTGGATCATCGCGCACGGTTTGCGACGTTACGGCTATCACGCGCAAGCCGATGCACTCGTGCGCGATTCACTTGCGCTCGTCGCGCAAAGCGGATTTCGCGAATATTTCGATCCACGCGATGGCAGTGGGTGTGGTGCAACCGATTTTAGTTGGTCCGCCGCGCTCACGCTGGATATGTTGAGTTATTGACGAAAGACGAATGACGAAGGACGAAGGCATTCGTCTTTCGTCCTTCGTCATTTCAGAGACTATGATGATACCCAACTCTCCCTTCCTCCAACAACTCCAAAACCGCATCACACTCGAAGAGCACGCGCCCGAA